>QNES01000004.1 GCA_003645255.1 Gammaproteobacteria bacterium | reverse complement strand
GTAAATGTTAACTTATAAGAATTGGCTTGAAAATATTAAACTTTCTTCGGATAAATATAAGAAAGGTTTATTAGAAGCAGCACGTTCCCCCTTAGAACAAGCCCTTGATTTTAACCCGGAACAGGTATGGGTTAATCAATTATTAGCTGATATTCTGCTCGTTCAAGGAGAAGCTGGTGAAGCTCGTGAAATTTTAGAAAAGCTGTATCAATCTCAGCCGGCGGCGGCTCGTTCTCGTTTAATTCAGGCTTTGTTGCTATTAGCAAAGGCTTGTGATAATGAAAATGATCAGCTTGAACTTTATAAGCAAATATTTGAATTGGATGCGGAACAATTAGAAGCTAAAAGTGCTTGGCAAAAAATTTTGCAACAGCGAGCTGATGAAGCTTATAAATCGGGTGATTTAGAAACGGCATTAATTGATTATCGCACGGCGAATCTTGACGACAAAGTAGCTGAACTTGAAAAAGAAATACAGCAACGTGATATTGAAATGCGATTGAATGTTGTCAATAAAAAGGCGCAAACCAATCGCTATCAAAAGGCGTTAGAACAGGTGCAGCAATTGACTGAAGAAATAAGCACCTCTCGTCAACAAGAAACAGCATTAACACGACTTCTTGATGAAGAAAAAAAGGTACGAGCGAATGCTGAAAAAGAACTCACTGATTCCCAAAAACAAGCGCAAGCATTAATTGGACATCTGGAAAGTGAGAAGAATGCCCTGGCAAAAGCTAAGAATGAATTAAGCCAGTTGCTTGATAAAGAAAAAGAAGCTTTGCATCATGCTCAAAATGAACTAAAAAACCGCGAATTGCATGAAACGGAAGCTAAAAGCCAATTTCATCAAAAAGAGGCAGAATTAATACAATCCCTTGATGAAGAAAAAGAGGTACGAGCAAAGAATGAACAAAAGTTGAAGGAGATAACATTAATACAATCCCTTGATAAAGAAAGAGATGTGTACAACGCTAAAAGATTAGCATTGGATAAAGATGAAATACTCCATCAATCCAAGCAAGAAATTCCACAGTTGAAAAAGGAATTGGAGAGCAAAAAACAGGCTTTGCATCATGTTGAAAATGAACTCCAAAAAAGCCGTCAACGTGAAAAAGAGTTAACTCAACTAGGGCTAGTTAATGAAAAAAATGCCCAAAAACAAACTGAAATGATTCTTACTCAAATACGGGAGCATGAAAAACAACCGGTAAATAACCGCTTTTGGTTCCCTGTTGGAACATTTATGCTGGTAATGATATTAATCATTTTAGTTTCGTGGCAATTTTATTTAAACACTCAGCATAAGACACTACCGATTCAAGAAGTTGTCGTTCCCAAGGAAATAGTGACAGAGCCAATAGCAAAACCAGTGATAGAGCCAATAGTAGAGCCAGTGACAACGGTCGCATTAACTACGCCGATCACTTCAGCTCAAAAAATCTGTGTGCTTTTTAAAGAAAGGGCGTGGCTAAGAATTACGAACAAAAGTGGAGAAAGAATATTGCATGAAGGTATAAGCAATATGGGTGAAATATTATCTTTGAATGGAACACCGCCATTTTATATGAAAGTGGGTAATATTGGCGGAGTCTATATTGAAGAGGAATGTGATATTAATAAGATAACAGCATACCCCAAACAAGCAGAACAGAATAATACATTTATTATTGGTAATAATGAATAACAATATTAGCTTGTTTTAGCTTGCTTTAGCTGTTAGCCTTGAGATTGATCTCAAGGCTGATAGGATAAGTTTATTCCGTTTTCTCAACGGCTACTACGTAATCACAGCTTTTTTGTGGACAGAGCTTTTCTGTACCGCGCCGTTTAGTCGTTTTCAGCATTAAAATTGGCCAATCACAGGTAGGGCAGGGTCCCACTATCGGTTCACTCGAAATGGCATATTTACATTTTGGGTAGTTTGAACACGAATAGAAAAAAGTACCAAAACGGGATTTTTTCTTAATTAATGTACTTTCACCACAAACAGGGCATTTTAACCCGGTATCAACCGGTTTATCCAAGGATTCATTGAATTTGCACTTAGGATAGTTGCTACAACCAATAAATTTACTATAGCGACCCTGTTTATAATGTAACTCTCCCTTACACAAGGGACAAGTACGATCTTCTACCACTTTAACTTCCACATTAGATGCGTCGCTTTCAGCAGACTCATTGTTATTATCAACATTACGAGTATAATCACACTTGGGATAAGCCGAACAACCAATAAAACGCCCTCGCTTACCTAAACGAATATTCAGTTTTTCACCACATTTAGGACAATCTTCATCTAACGGTTCCTGGGTCACTTCATTACGCTGCACCGTTTTCATCTTTTCATCAACTAAGGCCTTGAATTTAGACCAAAATCTTTGCATTAACGGAATCCATTCTTGCTCACCACGAGAAACAGCATCTAATTGATCTTCTAACTTTGCCGTAAAATCATAATCAATATAAAGACTAAAATGGTCTGTCAGCAGTTTATTAACGATGCGCCCAATATCGGTAGGAGTAAAGCGCTTTTTTTCCAATACAACATATTCACGATATTGGAGTGTGGAAATAATACTCGCATAAGTAGAGGGGCGCCCTATACCAAATTCTTCCAAATTCTTTACCAAACTCGCTTCAGAAAAACGGGGGGGAGGTTCGGTGAAATGCTGTTCAGTGCGAATATCTTTTAATTTAATCAGATCACCAACTTCCATGGGTGGCAGCATTTTTTCATTGTCATCGGTGACTTTTTTATCATCGACTCCTTCCTCATAAACCAGTAAAAAGCCAGGATTAACAATGACCGAACCATTTGCCCGAAAGTTATTACCCTCAGCACAGCTTAAATCGACCGCTACGGTATCCAATGTGGCATGAATCATTTGACAAGAAATAGTCCGTTTCCAAATGAGACTATAAAGTTTCATTTGCTCCGCCTTTAAATAGCCATCTAAAGAATCTGGATGGCATTTAGCCGAAGTAGGACGAACCGCTTCATGTGCTTCTTGGGCATTTTTCGCTTTAGTTTTATACTTACGCGGATTTTTAGGCAAATTATTTTCGCCATAACGTTCAGCAATCATTTCACGGATTTCTGAAACGGCTTCATTTGCCAAATTAACTGAATCGGTCCGCATATAAGTAATGAGTCCCACAGCCCCGTTGCCGGTATCTATACCTTCATACAATTGTTGGGCAATTTGCATCGTGCGTTTAGTGGTAAAACCTAATTTACGCGCCGCCTCTTGTTGTAATGTCGAAGTCGTAAACGGTGCCGATGGCTGACGCTTGCGTTGTTTTTTATTAACCTTAGCAACTTGTAATTCACCATTCGCAATATTCAGCAAAGTTGTTTTAATATGGGCAGCTTTTTCCTCATTATTGACACTAAATTGAGTCAGCTTTTTTCCCTCAAATAAATTGAGTTTAGCTTTAAAACTTTGCACCATTTTTTGACAATCGCCATCAATGGTCCAATATTCACGCGGTTTGAAATTGTCAATTTCAATTTCACGTTCAACGATCAAACGCAATGCAGGGCTTTGCACCCGTCCAGCAGATAATCCTCTACGAATTTTTTTCCACAATAAGGGAGATAAAGTAAAACCAACCAAATAATCCAATGCCCGCCGCGCCTGCTGTGCATTGACTAAATCCATGGATAACTGACGTGGATTGGCAATAGCGTTTTGAATAGCGTTTTGGGTAATTTCGTGAAAAGCTACGCGATGTACCGGCTTATTTAGTAAAATTTTCTTATCTTTAAGTATTTCTTGCAAATGCCAAGCAATCGCCTCTCCTTCACGATCCGGGTCAGTCGCGAGGTACAAGGTATCAGCCTGTTGCATTGCTTTGCAAATGGCATTGAGATGCTTAGCATTTTTTTCGATCAACTGATATTGCATGGCAAAATCATGCTCAGTATCAACAGCTCCCGACTTAGGCAATAAGTCACGCACATGACCAAAAGAAGCTAACACTTCAAAATCTGGACCCAGGTATTTTTTGATCGTTTTGGCTTTTGCAGGGGATTCAACGATAACTAATTGGCTCACTGTAGGTATTTCTTCCTCGTTATTTTGGAAATTAATGTGGGTATGAATAAATGACAGATTTCAGGTAACAACGATATACTTAATTTTATATTTTATATCTTAATTCTAATAATATACAAAAGTTTTTTTAAGATCTCTTTAAGAAATAGTATTTTTCACTACCTTTTAGTAACCACGTTAAAATTTCAGCAATATTCCAAGCATCATCTATGCCTCGGTGATGTGTACCTTCTAAAGGAATTTCTAATTGCTTCAAAGCACCTGCCATACCCATTGGTTTCTTCAAATGAAGCGTATTTGTAAACAACTGTTTAACGTTAATGTGCTCTTGACTAAAAGGATAATCTATGCCCTTGTTTTGACATTCTTTTTCAAACTGCTTTTTATCATAAGCACCATAACTTGCCCAAGTACGTTCTTTTGATAAATATTGCGTTTGTAATATTTCACACGCTTCTTTTAAAGAAATACCTTTATCAATATCTGCTTGTGTAAGCGTCGTCAACGCGGTACAAAATGTACTGACTTCTGAAACAGATTTTACAATAAGACTATGACTAGCCACTTTTTCATGGGTACTACTATTTAAAACACAAATCCCAATTTCGATGATTTCATTTTGTTGTCCTTTGGGAATTTTTCTTTTCCAGCAAGTCGCTTCTATGTCTATAACTAAAATCTTATGAGACGGATTAAACATTTGTCAAATGCCTTATACTTGCCCTGATAAATAGAGTGGCTCCATGTTGCCTCTGAATATCAGAAATACTATTTAAAAAAAACTTCTTTAAAGTTATATTTATTAATATAATATAAATTAATAAAAATAATTAATAAATATCATTAAATTATCATTATTAAGCTTAAAAACTATTCTAAAAAAATCGACTCAGTCTGATTTTTTTAAAATTTGCTAAGATCGAAGAAGGGCAATCTTTTATGCTCGCCATTGTATATTATTTTTGCGAGTTGCCTAACCACTATCAAGATTTTTTGATTATATACTAAACATACTTCAAAATGATGAAAGTAATTTTCCTAAAACACAATCACAATTCACAATTGTATATATTTTCACAAAAATGATTTCAATATACTTGACATTTTTATAAATGTAAAGTTTTTAAACTCAATGTTCAAGTTTTTCATAAGATTTTACAAAACCATATTTTTGCGCTTTAAAAAAAAATAGTAACTACGTAAGGGGAACCCTTCGTCTAATTTATAAAATCACAACGGAGTAAAAAAATGAAAGTAGATTGGCTCATTGTCGGTGCAGGCTTTACAGGAAGTGTATTAGCCGAAAGAATTGCCTCACAACGGGGGCAAAAAGTATTGATCGTCGAACAACGTGATCATATTGCAGGTAATGCCTATGATTATTATGACGAACAAGGTGTACTGGTTCATCAATATGGACCTCATATTTTTCATACCAATATGAAACCTGTTTGGGATTATTTGGCTCAATTTACGGAATGGCGCAGTTATTATCATCATGTTTTAGGAATCATTGATGGTAAAACGGTGCCAGTGCCATTTAATCTCAACTCCCTTTACGCGCTTTTTCCAACCTACTATGCTGATAAAATAGCACAGCAACTGGTTGAAAAATATGGCTTTAATGTCAAAGTGCCTATTTTGAAAATTCGTGAAAGTGCCAGTAGCGGTGATTTAAAGTTTTTAGCTGACTACATTTATGAAAATGTATTTCATAATTACACGCTCAAGCAGTGGAATTTGAAACCTGAAGAATTAGCCGCCTCGGTGACAGCACGGGTACCTATTTATATTAGCCGCGATGATCGTTATTTTCAGGATGCTTACCAAGGCTTACCTCAAGCTGGTTACACTGCCCTATTTCAGAAACTGCTGAATCATCCAAATATTAAACTGTTATTAAATACCACTTATCAAGAAGTTATTGAAGAAATTCAATATCAAAAAATGATTTTCACGGGACCAATAGATCAGTTTTTTGAAGATCAGGGTTATATATTTCCATGGAGTGCAGAACTACCCTATCGTAGTTTGTACTTTAAATTTTTCCACACCGAACAGGAGTATAAACAACCCGTTGGAACAATCAACTATCCCAACGAGTACCATTACACTCGCACCACCGAATATAAACACCTCACCGGGCAGCGAGTTTATGGCAGTACCTACATAGAAGAATATCCCCAAGCCTATAAGCGCGGTGAAAATATTCCCTATTATCCAATACCGAAAGAAGAATATCGTACCCTGTATAAAAAATATCAGGTAGAAGCCGAAAAACTCAAAGATCGAGTACTATTCGCCGGCAGATTAGCAGATTACCAATACTATAATATGGATCAGGCGGTCGCACGGGCATTAAATTTGTTTGATCAGTTATAAACTAGCTCACACATTAAAAATACTATTTCTTCAAGAAATAGTATTTCTTTGTTTCTTCCACATAAAATAATAAAAATGAAAAAAGAAAACTTAACTAAACGCATTCTTATTCCACTTGGCTTGACGCTGCTATTCCTATTAAGCATTTCTATGCTTAGTATTTATTGGATCCAACGATTGCATTTTAATGAAGAAGTTGAAGTACATCTTAAAGAGGTGGAACAATTATTTCAGATGAAACTAGATGAAGATGCAAAAGTTTTGGAAAGC
Organism: Gammaproteobacteria bacterium; assembly: GCA_003645255.1. Taxonomy (GTDB): domain Bacteria; phylum Pseudomonadota; class Gammaproteobacteria; order Beggiatoales; family Beggiatoaceae; genus QNES01. The sequence continues at coordinate 55,931 of QNES01000004.1, read as the reverse complement.
CAGATTAATCTCCTACAATTAGATAAAAATTTACAAAATGCCTATCTAACACGGGATCGGGAAGCTTTAGTTCGTCATTCCACGCCATTTTTTAACTCTATTAAAGCCAAATATCAAGTCACCCATTTTTATTTTATTGATTTAGATCGGATTTGCTTTTTACGCATACATAATCCACCACGCTATGGAGATACTATTCCTCGCTTCACATTGGATGGTGCGGTGCGTAAAGATATCCCGGTTTATGGTATTGAGTTAGGTAAGTTTGGCACATTTACATTGCGTGTCGTCTATCCCTGGCGAATCAATGGTAAATTAATAGGTTATATAGAATTGGGTAAGGAAATTGAACATATCACCGTCGCCCTGAAAAAAATTCTGAGTGTTGAACTTTTTTTTGCGGTGAATAAATCTTATCTTAATCGTACTGATTGGGAAGAAGGTTTAAAAATGATAGGGCGTACTGGGGATTGGATGTTGTTTCCCTTGATAGTGATTATTGACCAGACGCTATCTTCAATGCCCAAAATGCTCAAGGACTATTTTGAATCACCCGCATTATTTTCCAAACATGAACATTTGACAACGACTTTTAAAGTATCTATTCGCGATCAATCCTATCGTGGCGGATTTGTGCCTTTGATAGATGCAGGTCAGCGTGAAGTTGGACATATAGCCGTTCTCAATGATGTTTCGGAAAAAGAAACGGCTTTACATACATTATTAGCTATTCTGATAAGTATTTCTATTATCATTGGCGGCGCATTGCTTGGATTTTTCTATTTTTTTATTGGTCGTATAGAAGTGAGACTTTTCAAAGCTCACAATGAGTTGATAACGAATGAAAAACAAATACGGGAGCAACACAAATTTTTGCAAAATGTTTTGGATTCGCTATCTCATCCTTTCTATGTGATCAATGTTGAAGATTTCACGATAAAAATCGCAAATGCGGCAGCTAAATTTGGTCAATTACCCAAAAATTCAACCTGTTATAAGTTAACACATCATACTAATCAGCCATGCAATAATAATGAATGTATTTGCCCTATTACAGAGGTCCAAAAAACGAAAAAATCAGTTATGGTTGAACACATTCACTATGATCAGCAGGGCAAAATGGTCAATATTGAGGTTCATGGACATCCGATTTTTGATGAGTCAGATCATATCAAAGAAATGGCAGTTTATAGCATCGACATAACTGAACGTAAGCGTGAAGTGGAAAAAGCCTTGCTGGAACGTGAGGCGCAATATTATGGTATTTTCAATGCAACAACCGATGCTTTTATTATCTTTAATTTTGCGAGAAGAATTGTAGAAACCAATCCCCAAGCACAAAAAATGTATGGGTATTCTGAAGCAGAATTTGCAAAATTGCCCTATAAAAGCTTTATTCATTCAGACTTTTACTCTAGTTTTGAGCATCTTTATTCAGACATTCAAAATGCGGGTGAATTTCAAATGGAGTCTGTGAATATCCGTAAAGATGGCACGGTATTTAATGCAGAAATCAGAGGAACAGCCTTTAATTATAAAGGAAAAACCCATTTATTAGTCGTGATTAGGGATATTACCGAACGTAAGCAGATGTTGGAAAATTTGGCACAAGCTAAGGAGGCAGCTGAAGCCGCTAACTATGCCAAAAGTGCGTTTATAGCCAATATGAATCACGAATTGAGAACGCCACTTAATGCTGTCTTAGGCTTTGCTCAATTTCTTATGAACGATAAAACGCTCAATTCAAAACAACAAAACGCCATTCGTACTATTTACCAATCAGGTAACAATTTGTTGGTTCTACTCAATGATATTTTGGATATGTCTACCATTGAAGCAGGGAAAATGCAGTTCAATACAAAGGATTTTTATTTTCATGATTTTTTAAAACGGGTTGTCAATATTTTTCAAGTTCGTGTTCAGGAAAAAAATCTTGATCTTATCTGTGAATTTCAACCAGATTTACCCTGTATCGTCAATAGCGATGAGAGCATATTACGCCAGGTATTAATTAATTTACTAGGTAATGCGGTTAAGTTTACTGATAAAGGACAAGTGACTTTTAAAGTCAGTCAGCACGAAAATAAAACCTGTTTTCAGATTAAAGATACGGGCTGTGGAATTGCGCCTGAAGAGTTAGGAACTCTTTTTGAACCTTTCAAAAAAATTGGTGATTATACTCATAAAACAGAAGGCTCCGGATTAGGTTTATCTTTAAGTAAAAAGTGGATAGACATGATGGGGGGTACACTCAAAGTTGAAAGTACCCAGGGTATTGGCAGTCTTTTTGGGTTTGACTTAGTTTTATCCGTTATCAATGCTGAAGAGTCGCTGCACAAGCCTTTGAACACCGCATTTAATTTTGATAATAACGTGGTTCAAACGGAAAAAGAGACTGATAAAAAAATTATATTAGTTGGTCCGTCACCAGAAGAAGCTAAAATGCTATATCACCTGGCTATGCAAGGTAATGTGTCTAAGCTTGTAAAACAGGCTATCCAATTAGAACAAAACGATAAATTAAAGCCCTTTGCTACTGAACTCCTACAATTAGCTGAAGCATTTAAGGTGCGGAAAATCCGTGAATTGATTAAACCCTTTTGTAAATGAAGTCAGCAGGTTTGCGAAATAACGAGTAAAACAAGAACAATGGAAAACAACATAAGTAAAAACTGCTTCATCAGCGGACATGTTCAAGGTGTATCTTTTCGTTATTATACACGAAAACAAGCACTAGGGCTAGGCATATCCGGATGGGCGCGAAATTTAGCAGATGGACGAGTCGAAGTTTTAGCCTGTGGTGAAATAAAAGCGGTGGAAAAATTATGTACTTGGTTACATAAAGGTCCCCCTTCAGCCTATGTCACAGAGGTAAACTGTCAAACTATTGCACAGAAAGAATTTTTATCTGGATTTGAGATTAGTTAATAGAATAAAAGGAACCCCGATATAATCCGTTAATTTCCAAAATCCGTTGTACTTAGGAATTAGGATTCAATAATACCCTCGAATACTAAACCTGCCAGGTTTGGACATTTAAGATTTTTGTATTATTAAATCCTGACTCCTTAACTTAAAGCAGGTATAAAAATATGGAAGAAAATACAAACCCAAGAGAAATAGTCGAAATTGTTGAAAATACCATGCGTCTATTCAATCTAGCGATGAAACGTCGAGAGGCGTTGATTGTTAGAATGGGTTTACAAACCGCTCAAATTATCCGAGTGAGTATGATTGGCTTAATACTTTTGATGGTTGCCGTGTTTGCTCTTATAACTATCTTATTGGCAGATATGGGAAACATAACTCAACGTTTGGAAGAAGTGGCTTCCCAGATGAAACAAATTAATGAAAATATCATAGTTGTAGCAGAAAACGTGCGGGGGGCAAAACAGTCAGTCGATTTGGTCAATTTATCAATCAATCAGGTGGATGAACATATTAAAGTGATGCCGCTTATCAATGTTTCTGTGAATCAGATTAGTAACAATATGCTTAAGCTCAATTCCAATATCAATCATATTAACATTAATATTGCATCACTCAATAAAAATATTGATTTGATGAGTGTTGATATAGCCAAAATGAGTTATCAATTTAGCGGCTTAAACAGTCAACTTGGGGCAATGGGATACAATGTTGATAGGATGGCAAGTCCAATGAAATTATTTCCGTTTCCCCGATAATCAGTTTACTATATGACACCGCTCACTGATAGCTGACAACTGTTCACTGATAACTGATAATAGTTTGTCACGACTATAGCTTTCTTTCTGAAAGATGGTTTCTACATAATTATGTAATCGTATCTGATCTTCAACACTTAATTTAGTCGCCGTTAAGACAATAACCGGAATGGAACGCCATTTTTCCTGTTCGCGTAGGCGTTGCAAAAATTCAAACCCATCCATTTCTGGCATCAACAAATCTAACAAAATTATGGATGGCTTTTTATTTTCAAGCTGTTCTAGGGCAACTCGCCCATTTTCTGCTTTAAAAACCCGCCACCCTGAAAGTTTGAGTATTTCTGCCATCGTATCACGAACAATGTCATCGTCATCAATAATCATCACTAAATTTTGAGATTCATCACCAATATGATATTTACTTAAAGTTATTGCTAATTGGTGACGAGTCACCGGTTTAACCAGGTAATCCTCCGCGCCTAGTATAATGCCCTTGTTTCGTTCCTCTATCATTGAAGTCATAATAATCGGGATATCTGATAACAATGGATTGCCTTTGAGTACTGAAAGAACTTTCCAACCGTCCATACCAGGCATTTTAATATCAAGAAGAATGGCATCAGGACGCAATTTTTTAGCTAATTTAAGTCCAACTTCTCCTCCAGTAGCAACTGCCACCGCGTAACCCATCTTGCTTAAGTAATTTTTGAATAACCTCTGCGTGTTTTCGTCGTCGTCAATCACCAAAACAATGCCATGATGACCTTCAGTGTTTAATAATTCATCTAGATTATCATCAATGTTTCGTTCTTTAGTCAACGGTTCAGCAACTTGTACCGGTAAATAAACAGAAAACGTACTACCTTCTCCAAATTCACTCTTAACATTGATCCTACCCCCCATCATTTCCGTAAATTGCTTAGTAATCGCCAACCCTAAGCCCGTTCCACCAAAACGGCGCGTACTGGAAGCATCAATTTGGATGAAGGGTTGAAAAAGCTTTTGTTGTTGTTGGGGAGTCATACCAATCCCATCATCACCAATATCAAAACAGATTTCTTCTTCACCTTGCACCAGATCACGTCTAACTTCCAGGTAAATAGTGCCATCTTCAGTGAATTTAACCGCATTACTCAACAAATTGAACAAAATTTGCTGCATTTTTGAAAAATCAGCATAAATTTCTCCCAATTCGTTAGTCTTATGTAACTTCAATTGGTTGTTTTTCTGTTTAACCAGTGGCTTAATGGTGGTGATAACTTCATTGAGCAAAGTTTCAAGTGAAAAACTTTCCAAATATAAATCCATTTGACCGGATTCAATTTTGGACAAATCCAGCACACCATTGATAAGTTCCAACAAGTGTTGCCCTGATGAATGAATTTTTTCAAGATCACCAACCAATTCAGCCTTCTCTAAATTTTGGGCATCTTCTATGAGCATTTCGCTATAGCCAATAATGGCATTCATTGGAGTACGCAATTCATGGCTCATATTAGCCAGAAATTGAATTTTGGCAATATTAGCCGCTTCAGCCATCTCCTTCGCCTTACTGAGCGCAGCAGTACGCTCTTCGACTTTGCTTTCTAATTCATTAGTATAAGCTAATATCTTTTGATCGCGTTGAATAATTTTTTGTTCCAATTTTTCGCGTAAACGATACAATTCAATATGGGTATGCACCCTCGCCAGCAATTCTTCTTCTTGAAAAGGTTTGCTGACATAATCAATGCCACCTGCGGCAAACGCCTGTAATTTATCCTCGGTATTGTCGAGGGCTGAAACAAACAAAACCGGAATGGGAGCTAATCTAGCATCATTTTTAAAATGCCGACAGGTTTCATAACCACTCCAACCTGGCATATCGACATCCAGTAAAATTAAATCGGGTAGTTCCTCCTTTGCTATAGCCAGAGCTTTTTCACCATTTTTGGCTGATAAAACTTGAAAACCTTTTGGTTGCAAAATAGCCTTAGCAAGGGCTAGATTGGTTAAGCTATCTTCAATGACTAAAATAACAGGTTTATTTAAATTCATTTTTTATCCCTTTTTATCCCTTTTTTATTTCTTTGAAGCATAATTTAACATACGTGACTAATGCAGCCTGTTCTTGCATGCTGATACCAACTGGATCAAAGCGATAACGTTGGTGTAATGTGAGCATGGTTTGCATATCGACTTTTGATAGAAGTGGAACTTGAATACGCTTTAACCAAGTTGTGAGCGTTTCTCCAGGTTGGCGAATGAAACCGGCAGCATTTAATTGTTGTATGATTTGATAAAACGCAGAATCGGCTCCCGCATGTTTGAGTTTATTTGACAGTTTAGCAGAATGTTTTTGTAAACGGGCAACCTTTTCTCTTGAATAAAGTCGCCAAATTAATACCAAACAAAGCGGTAAAATCAACCACAAAAGCCAATCATTAGAAGTTTCACTTTCACGCCAACGCCACCGATAAAACTGGTAAGTTATCCAAGAACTTAAATCATAAAATGGTTCCCACCAAGCAGCCATTTTTTCTTCCAAACTAAACCAAGCCGCTGGTGTGGTGTCATAAATTTGCCATTGCCCGTCAATATAGGCGAGTGCCCAAGCATGAGCATGACGTTTACGCACTAAATAAGCATTTTCTAAATAGCTAAATTCTTCCACTGCATAACCAGATGCATAACGGGAAGGAATACCCGCAGTACGTAATAATAATACAGTAGCAGTTGCAAAATATTCACAATGCCCTGCACGACTATCGCGTAAAAAATATTCGAGCGGCGTGATATTTTTTTTGAGCGGTGCTGTAAGATTGAGTGAATATTGAAATTGATTAAAAAAAGTGGTTAAAGTATTAAGTACTTGTTGAGAGTTTTTCAGCGGTAAATTCAACTTATTAGATAATGTCGTTAAATGTTCTTTTTCTAAAGGGGGCAGATGTAAATCCTCTTGAGTCGGGAAACTATCAAGTGGTGTTGTTTGACTAAAATGTGCGCTGTATTTTATCAATCCTGGTCCATTTTCAACTTTAACCGCTCCAAAATCATTACGCTGCAAAGCAGGAACGCTGAAATTAGACACTTGATAAGTGCCATGAGGTAATGCCAACATGCCATTACCATTGTGGAGATAAGTGGATATTTTGACAGATTTAAAAAAATTCTGTTTATAAAAAGAAGTGTTAGGAAGAATATTAGCAAAATCCCAAGTCTTATGATTAATCTGGGAAGGTACATCAGTAAAATGAGATTTTTTAACTCGCCAAATCGTCTTAAAATAACTATTATAACTCGTCTCACGTAAAAGTAATGGATAGCGACTTTCCACCCGTAGAATAATCTTATCCGACTGTTTAAGTAACCCAATATCACCAATAGCGGTGCTTTGCCGATAAGGATCATTATTTGCAAATAACCTATATTGAAACCAATTGAGAATAACTTCTTCTATCTGGGATTGTAAACGGTAAAGTCCAAATTGGCTGATATAAGCGAGTGTACCAGCCATTCCAAGTAATAATACCCAGCTCACAACAGAATAACGGACCGGGCGCACCGTCCATAATCCATAGCTAAGCAATAGGCAGGCTCCCACAAAAAACAACGCACTTTGGCTAATACTGGCTGATAGCAAACAGACCATCATATAAGGATAACTGAGATTCACAAGCTTATTAGCTTTATAATAAGATAATGAACCTTTTACTTTATCACCCCTCAATGATAAAAACAAACTACTTAGTTTGACAGCACCCTGAGTACTATAAATTTGGGCTGTTATCAGCAAGAAAAATAACATGGGCAGCCAATTAAGTAATGTCATAAGCCCATGAATAGATTGCTGATTAACGAGATAAAGCATGACGATAATTAATGATAATGATGTGAAATCCGTCACACGATTAAAATCTTTATCAGAAAAAGCCCAGCGCCATTTAATCCAGTGAGCCATTTCAAAAATAAAAGCGATTGGCACCGCAAAAATGAGCAAGTGGCTTTGCCAACCCCAAAACAATAGTGTACAACCCAATAAAAATGGAGGTGGATTCATAATAATGGTTAATGATTAATCAATGCCATTAAGGAATGAAATTTTAAGAACTGAAAAAACTTTCAAGCCAAACCTGCCAGGTTTAAAAAACCTGGCAGGTTTAGTATATTATTCAATTCTCATTCCTAAGTTAAAGGCATTGGGCTGCTGGGTTGACATTTTTGAATTTCCGTCTTGATTAAATTATTTTCTGGTAATCTTTTTTTATATACAATCATTGTATACTTTAAACTTTTGTACAGAACATTTTTAGAATGAGTTTATTGACGTTATTGATGTTTTATTCTGAATAATTCTAAAATCCTGTTAATTTTGATTCTGACAATGAAAAATAAAACTCAACTGTTAGCAGTATAATCAGTAAAATAGAGGAACAAAAATGAATATGAAGCTTTATTGTACGGCTTTAGTTTTCGTTACGACACTCATTGGCTGTACGGGAAATATACCCCAAAATAAAATTAGCGCTGTTCCTATCAGTCGCCAAGCAACGGCTCGCTTAGAAGGATTAGCAACTCAAGCTGCTTATAGGCATGGCATTGATCATCGACTTTTTCATGCCCTAATTAAACACGAATCGGCTTGGAACCCCAAAGCTATTTCGCGTAAAGGGGCACGGGGATTAACCCAAATTATGCCACGCACGGGCAAAGCTTACTGCGGTTTAAAACGTGATTCTTTATTTGATCCGAAACTGAACCTAAACTGTGGAGCTTCTTATTTCAGTAGGTTATTGAAAAGATTCAAGAATGTCAAATTGGCATTAGCTGCTTACAACAGTGGTGAAAAACGAGTTGCCAAACTCGGTCGTGTTCCTCGCATACGTGAAACACAACGCTATGTCAAGCGCGTTATGGCGAGTTGGCGAAAAAATAAATAATTTAAACCAACAAGTTTTAAAGCTGACAGGTTTTAAAAACCTGTCAGGTCTTGTCCGTTTATTTCGGCTTCAAATTCAATTGCTCAGTCAAGTAAGCCTTCAAATCCTTAAAAAAATACCACCAATCATCTGCCTTATAGTCAAAGAGCCGAGGTTCTCCTTGACCGCCCTTTTCTTGTAAGGTGATACTCACCTGATAAGGTTGTTCAGCTTCATCAGGTGACTTTGCGCCAATGACAATCTCCAGATATTCATAAACTTTGATAACCGGCGTTGTCATTGGTTCCGCGGCAATCGGAATTCTGACGACACCAAGTTTAGAAGCATTAAGAATGTCCTTGACCATACTCTGCACATTATCAAGTACTTTTTGTTCTCTCTGGGTACCCTGCAACTTTATGGAAATACTTTTGACACTGGGACTCAGATTTTTGAGCTGCACCTCAGTCCCGGACGAAATATGTTGAGGGACAGACTGTTGACGTTCTTCAACCAATGAAGGTAAAATCGGCTGAAGTTTCTTAACCGACTGAAAAGGTAATACAGTTTGCGGCGGCACTTCCACTTTTTTAGTGAAACTCTCCCTAATTGGCTGTAAATCTAAACGTTCTGTCAAGTATTCTTCTAACTGTTGGCGAATTTTGTCTTGCGCGTTGGCACTGTAGTCAAAAAAAGCTGGCATTCCTTGACTGCCTGCTTCTTGCAATGTGAGGCTCACTTTGTAAGGCTGTCCCACCTCAAAGGCTGCTTTTACGTCAATAACAATTTCCAATTTTTGTGCCGTTCCTTTCACAGAAATGGGTGAAAAATTATCAGCTTTAGGGAGTTTTACCACCCCTAATTTTGCATGACTGAGAATGTCCTGAACCAAACTCCCCAAGGTATCAAGTGCCTCTTTTTCTCGTTCGGTACCTTTTAATTTCACCGCCACACTTTTAACCGAGGGGGAACGGTTGGTGAGTTCGATCTCAGTAGCCGCCGAAAAATTTTTCGGCTCGTCTGCTTGAAGCACCGATACTGACAGAGTCAAACTAATGGCACTCATTAGTATCGTATTTATCACATTTTTGTTTTTCATCTATTTCAGCCTTTAATTTTTGGATCATTTATAAAAAAGAATTCGTAAAAATCCTATTTTTTTCAAAAATCGGAGTTTTTATATTCAATGAAAACAACTCATTTTTTACACATCACTAAACATCAAAGCAGTCAACATAAAATCTAGCCCTAAGGTTGCTAATGAAGCATGTACGACCGTTCGCGTCGTTGCTCGACTTACCCCTTCAGAAGTTGGCGTACAATCATAACCTTCAAAAACAGCAATCCAAGTCACTACGATTCCAAATACAATACTTTTAATTACACCATTAAAAATATCTTCAAACAAATCAGTTTTATCCTGCATTTGGGACCAGTAAGAGCCCGCATCCACACCTAATAATTCAACCACAACCAAATAGCCGCCCAAAATACCGACGGCACTAAAAATAGCTGCCAGTAAAGGCATGGAAATCATACCAGCGATAAAACGGGGTGCGATAATACGCTTGATTGGATTGACTGCCATCATTTCCATACCGGATAACTGTTCCGTCGCTTTCATTAAACCAATTTCAGCCGTCAAAGCAGAACCTGCGCGACCGGCAAACAATAAGGAAGTTAGCACAGGACCCAATTCACGCACTAAAGATAAGGAAACAACCGCACCAAGTGTTTCAGTAGCACCGAAGTTAACCAAGGTATTATAGCCTTGTAAACCTAATACCATACCAACAAAAAAGCCGGATACAATAATGATAGTTAAAGATAATACACCCACAGCATAGATTTGTGCAATCACTAAATAAGGGCGAAAAAATAAACTGGGGAAACCAGCCAATAGCTGTGTAAAAAATATAACAGCCCGTCCTAAACGTTCAAACACATTTAAAACAGTACGACCCAGGTGTTGAAATAAATCTAACATATCCTGCTCCCTAACAGATCTTCAGCATAATCCCGTGCGGGATAGTGAAAAGGTACCGGACCATCTGATTCGGCATTGATAAATTGTTTAACCCAAGCGGAATCAGAATTTTTTAATTCATCAGGTGTACCTGTACCAACTACTTTGCCATTAGAAATGACATAAATCACATCTGCAATTTCCGCCGTTTCATGCACATCATGCGATACAATCACGCTAGTCAAACCCAGCGCATCATTAATAGAACGAATAAGCCTGACTAAAACACCCATAGAAATCGGATCTTGTCCAGTAAAAGGCTCATCATACATTATCATCATAGGGTCTAACACTAATGACCTGGCTAAAGCCACCCGCCGCGCCATACCACCTGACAATTGACTGGGCATTAAATCACGCGCCCCACGTAAACCAACGGCATGTAATTTCATTAAAACTAAATGATGGATCAAAGATTCTGGCAACTGTGTATGTTCACGTAATGGAAAAGCGACATTTTCAAAGACATTCAAATCGGTCAACAAAGCACCACTTTGAAATAACATACCCATACGCTTACGTAATGTATAGAGTTCAGAAGTTGATAAACTTGGCACATTTAAACCATCGACTTCAATAGTACCCGTATGCGGTCTTAATTGTCCACCTATCAAACGTAATAATGTTGTTTTTCCGGTGCCACTTGGTCCCATAATAGCAGCCACTTTACCGCGTGGTAGATCCATATCAATGCCATCAAAAATTAACTGTTCCCCCCTGGCAAATCGGAGATCACGGATTTTGATAAGGGATTGTGTGTGATTCATTTGCTAATAGTATACCCTGTATTTAGGTTGAATTTTGCCATTATAAACCATATTGAAAAAATAAGTCACTTATTATTTAAATATCATCAATTCCCATTTATTTAAAAAAATGGTCTAAATAATCTGAAAACTCAATTATGAAAGAATCACAAGGCAAAAAAAAATCGAAAACCACAAAATTCCAAGCCACATTTGAAGGCAACGCCAAAACCGATGCCAAAACTGATGCCAATGTCAAAAAAAGCCCTGACACGGCTTCCCGAAGCGACACGCATAACAAATCATAGAGCATTATGATCCTTCAAGTTTATAGACTTTCAGAAAAATAAATTTTTTATTCACCTATGAACCTATCCGGCTCTATTCAAAAAATGCTTTCGAGGTTTAAGAAATCCGATTTTTTCAAAAAATCGGATTTCTGAACGGCGAATGGGATAGGTTCATATAATATCCCTTCACTTAAAAAACTTGACATTTATAAAAATGTCAAGTAAGATTGATACTTATTTCGTTAATAATCTTCCACATTAAAAAAATCGGTTCAAGTTTTGTGTTCAGGTTTATTAACATTTAGCAACAATATCAAGACTCATATTGAGCATACTTGAAATTTGTGAAAATTCAGAAACCCCGTTTTTTTAAAACGGGGTTTTTTGATGCCATGTTTTCACAAAAATCAAGGGCAACCAATATAACAATTGCGATTTGACACCTATATATAATTTTTATAACTTTTCAAAAGTAAATATTTTAGAAGCTTTAGGATCAATTAATGAATATACATGAATATCAAGCCAAGCAATTGTTTGTCAATTATAATATCCCAGTACCTATGGGATACGCTGCTTGGAACGCTGAAGAAGCTAAACAACAAGCACAACGCTTAGGTGGTGATGCTTGGATGGCGAAGGCACAAGTCCATGCTGGTGGACGTGGGAAAGCCGGTGGCGTTCTTATGGCAAAAAGTTTAGATGAAGTGATGGATATCACGCACCGTTTAATTGGAACTCAGTTAGTCACTCATCAAACAGGTGCCAGTGGACAACCGATACATAGTGTACTGATCGAAAAAACCACTGCAATCAAGAAAGAACTTTATTTGAGTTTAGTGATTGATCGTGCCCTAGCCCGTATTACCGTTATTGCCTCATCTGCTGGGGGAATGGATATTGAAGAAGTCGCCGCTCAAACGCCTGAGAAAATTATTCGTTGTCGTATTAATCCCTTGGTCGGTATAGGGGCTTATCAATGTCGTGAAATAGCCTTTGTTTTAGGATTAGATGCTAATCAGCGTAAGCAATTAACTTCTTTATTATTCAGTTTATATCGTTTATTTATAGATAAAGATCTCAGTTTAGTGGAAATTAATCCCTTAATCATCACTGAACAGGGGAATTTATTGGCATTGGATGCCAAAATTAATCTGGATGATAATGCCCTTTATCGGCATACTGATTTATCAGCCCTTTATGATCCAACGCAGGAGGATGAAAAGGAACAAAAGGCACGTCAGTTTGATCTTAATTATGTTACCCTGGATGGTAATATTGCCTGTATGGTTAATGGTGCTGGGTTGGCAATGGCAACTATGGACGTGATAAAAATGCGCGGTGGGGAGCCAGCAAATTTCCTGGATGTGGGTGGCGGAACAACGGCTGAAAAAGTGACGGAAGCTTTTAAAATCATCTTGTCTGATCAAAAAGTTCAAGCCATTTTGGTCAATATCTTTGGTGGTATCGTCAGGTGTGATTTAATTGCTGAAGGTGTGATTCATGCGATTAAAGAAACGGGGACTCAGTTACCGGTGGTGGTTCGTTTAGAAGGCACTCATGTTGATAAGGGCAAAGCCCTGTTGAAAGAAAGTGGTTTATCGGTTATTCCAGCCGATGATTTGGATGATGCGGCTAAAAAAGCCGTCTTAGCCGTTAAAGGATGACAAAATGAGTATTTTAGTTGATGCAGACACGAAAGTAATTTGCCAAGGATTTACCGGCAAACAAGGCACTTTTCACTCTGAACAATGCCTGGCTTATGGAACGAAGTTAGTGGGTGGCGTGACCCCGGGACGTGGTGGACAAACTCATTTGGAGTTTCCTGTATTTGATACTGTGCGTGATGCCGTATTTGCGACAGAGGCAAATGCGACGATGATTTATGTGCCGGCAGCCTTTGCAGCAGATGCCATTTTGGAAGCCGCAGAGGCTGGCATTAAAATCATTGCCTGTATTACTGAAGGTATTCCAGTATTAGATATGCTTAAAGTTAAAACGGTTCTCACTGATCATTATCCGCAAATCTACCTAATAGGACCCAATTGTCCTGGCATTATTACTCCTGGTGCTTGTAAAATAGGAATTATGCCAGGATCAATACATCAACCTGGAAAAGTCGGCATTGTTTCGCGTTCTGGTACTTTAACTTATGAAGCAGTTGCTCAAACGACAAACAATGATTTAGGACAAAGTACTTGTATTGGCATTGGTGGCGATCCCATTCATGGTATGGATTTTATAGACTGTTTAAAATTATTTGAGCAAGATCCCCAAACTGAAGGTATTGTTATGGTTGGTGAAATTGGGGGGACGGATGAAGAAGAAGCTGCTAATTATATTAAGTCATCTGTAAGCAAACCGGTCGTTGCTTATATTGCTGGGGTGACAGCTCCCCCTGGTAAACGTATGGGACATGCCGGGGCGATTATTGCGGGTGGTAAAGGAACGGCACAGGATAAATTTGCGGCCTTAGAAGCCGCCGGCGTGACACTCGCACGAAATCCTACCGACATAGGAGCTCGTATTTTGGAATGTTTGAAGAGTTAATAATTGGGAATTAGGAATTTCCAATTAGTTAATTTTTCATTCGTACAATAGGGAAAAATACTGTGAAAAAAATTGAAGCGATCATCAAACCTTTCTTGGCTGATGATGTTCGTGAGGCACTGGCTACAATTGGTATTACCGGCATGACAGTCACTGAAGTTAAAGGCTTTGGGCGACAAAAGGGTCATACTGAACTGTATCGCGGTGCTGAATATATGGTAGATTTCTTACCAAAAGTGAAACTGGAACTGGTCATTACTGAAAAACAGGTTGATCAATGTGTTGATACAATTATTCAAGCAGCTCGGACCAGCAAAATTGGTGACGGAAAGATTTTTGTCATCCCAGTCGAAAAAATTATTCGTATCCGTACTGGTGAAACTGACCAAGACGCGATTTGAGTCAATTTTTTATCTCAGTTATTAGTTTCACGCAAACGCAAAAACGTTTGCGTGAAAATCAGTTACTTAACATTATCGTCTATTCCTTTTAAAGACGAAAGTCTTATGGCTACGTTGCTTGAATTGACGAAATTTTCAACGGGTATGCCATCCGCTCAATTCTAATTTTTTGACATTCCTTTTCAATAAATTTCAGATCACATTTTGATAATGAACTGTAGTCAGTTTTCCTAACGGGTAACTGATAACTGATAACTGATTATGAAAAGATATAATTTTTTTCTTTTAGGTGCAATCATCTTATCGGTTTGTTTAATTTTTTTAGCCTATTATGATTACCTAAAAGATTATGGAAAATCTATACATATTGCTTTTGTTGGTCCCCTTACGGGTGAGGGAGCCGCTGCTGGTCGATTGATGACTCAAGCTATCCAATTATATTTAAAGAAAATAAATCAAAAGGGAGGAATTAATGGAAAAAAAGTGATACTCAAAGAATTTGATGATCAAAATGATAGCAAAATAGCTCAGCAACAAGCTAAACAAATTATTGACGAAAAAGAAGCGGTTGCCGTTATTGGACATTGGTATAGTTCCGCATCTATCAGTGCCGGCGAAATTTATAAAGAATATGAAATTCCTGCCATTACACCCGGCTCTACAAGTATTAAAGTCACTGAAGATAACCCCTGGTATTTTAGAAATATTTATAGTGCTAAAGCACCCGGTCAATTTTTAGCTAACTATATCAAATATGTTTTTTTACAAAATGATGTCAGTATTATTAGTGAAAAAGCGGCTTATGGTTCTTACATTGCTCAGGTATTTGAACAAGAATCTTATAAACTCGGTATGAATGTTAAAAATCATTGGCATTATAATAATCATGATAAAAATTTAGATAATAAGTTTGAAAAAATAGTTGATGAATTAAAATTAAAAGGAAAAGATGCGGGAATCATTCTTTTAGCTGTGCAAGCAACTGAAGCTGTTCGCCTAGTCAAATTAATTAAAGATGAGAGCATTCAAAATCCTATCATAGGTGGTTCCTCACTTTCTGAAAAAACCTTCCGTGATGGGTTTGATAATTATCCAGTATCAAAAGAATACCCTGGGTTTTATACCAATAATATTTATGTAGCAACTCCTCTAATATTTGACACAGCTAATGAAAAAGCACAACAATTTTTTAAAAGCTATCAAGCGGAATATAATGAAGCCCCAGATTGGTCCGCCGCTTATGCTTACGATACTGTTATGATACTTGTTGATGCCATTAAAAAGGCAGAAATACAAGGGAGACGAGAAACGTTAGCTGCCGATAGAAAAAAAATTAGAGATACACTAGCAAGCTTGACCAATCTATATAACGCATTGGAAGGGGTTACGGGTTTTAATTATTTTGACAAAAATCGAGATGCACAAAAGCCAGTTACACTTGGCGTATATAAACATAAACACTCCGTTTCTGCTTTAACACAGTTACAAATAGTACGTAACCCGACTGAAATTGCCCATTTTGAACAAGCACCTCTTAATAAACAGGTCTTAAAAATTAATGATAAGTATATGTATAAAACCAATGTAGTCTATGTTGGTTTAGATATTATTGAAATTAGCGATATCAATATTAAAGAATTACAGTTTAATTTGGAATTTAAATTATGGTTTCGATTTGCTGGGGATTTCAATCCCCAAGATATTGAATTTCTCAATGCAGTTGATCGTATTGATATTATACGGCAATTAAAAAAATCCTGTCAAAGCAAGAAGGTTAAAGATATTATCTACAATGTTTGTCGAATCAAAAGCCGTTTTCGGGCGGATTTTATTGACAAGTTTTATGCTTATAAACAACATATTGTTGGTGTCAAATTTCGACATCGTACTTTAAGTCGCAATCATCTCATTTATGTGACTGATATTTTAGGCATCGGCTTAATAAATCAAAAAAACTCTGTCGAAAAAAGATTAATAGAAAATAAAGTACTCAGTCCAACTGAAGCTTGGAAAATTAATCGTGTCTGGTTTTTTCCCAATATCATCAAAGAATATTCTGCCGGTGATCCTGAATATCTCAACAAGCTAGAAGGTATAGTCGAATATTCTCAATTTAATGCTGTCATTCAAATTAAAAAAGATCAATTAACGCTAAGGGGAATGATTGCCTATCAATATGCCAAGCATATCATGGTATTAAGTGGTATTCTCTTTTTAATATTGACGGTGATAGGTTTGAGAAAATTTCCCAAATTGACTTGGTTTTTTCAAGTGATTTTTGCCTTTCTTTGGCTGCTCAGTGGTGAAATTATTTTTGCTGAATGGCTGGCTGAAAATACAGGCTTACAGCAAATGAAATCTATCATCCAAATATTTGATATATTGTGGTGGTTAATCCCTGCATTTTTATGTAATGTCGCAACCGAACGTTTTATTTGGAGACGTTTAGAGGAAAAAATTGGTCCATTCCCTCTTATTATTCGTCACTTTTTTTCTCTGTTGGTTTACTCTATCGCCATCATTGGGATTATTGTGTTTGTATATGAACAGCAATTCACCAGTTTATTAGCGGCTTCTAGTGTCATTGCAATGATTGTTGGTTTAGCTATTCAAATTAATATTTCCAATGTATTTGCAGGTATTGTGATTAACATGGAACGTCCTTTTAGAATTGGTGACTGGATCAAAATTTCAAAATTTGATGAAGGAGAAGTCATTGATATTAATTGGCGGGCAACTCGTCTTAGAGTTAGAAATGGCTGTATACTCAGTATTCCTAATAGTATTGCATCAGAATCGGCCATTCTCAATTTCCATTATCCAAAACCTGTTTACTGGTTATGGCCTACCGTTTATGTTCACCCTAAACATTCACCCGTACGGGTGAAAAAAATTCTCATGGATGCTTTATTGTCAGCCAATCAAGTACTTAAAGAGCCTGAACCTTTTATTTTTATGACAGGCCTCAACGAATGGTCAGCTTCTTATTGGGTTGCATTTTGTGCTGAAGATTATAGTAATAAATATATGATTTTAGAGGAAGTTTGGACACGGGTTTGGTTTCATCTTAATCGCGCTAACATTGGACCGGCGGTTATGCGACAAGAAATTTATGTTTTTAAAGGTGGGCAAGGAATGGTTTTACCCAATAAATCATCTTCAAAAAACTCAAAAACAGGCACATTGGAACCCATACAGGAATTTGTTCCTGCACAGGAAGGGAACCTGGTCAAACAGGATCGCCTTAAAAATCCGTTTACTATACATTCTCATTAATTCAATTTGAAAGGGTAAATAAGCCATTATGAAAAACAACTTTTTCATGTTAGCTATTGTCGTCATTTTATCTTTTTTATTTTGGACGGCAATCCAAAAATATTTTTTTTACGATAAAGAACAAACCGTAAAAATTGCTTTTATAGGTCCTATGTCAGTCAAGGGCGACGTTGCGGGTAAATTAATGAAGCAAGCTATCCAATTATATTTTGATGAAGTCAATAATGAAAGAGATAAAGACAATCACCAAAAATTTGAATTAAAGGATTTTGATGATCAAAACCAATGCAAAGAAGAAGGTGATGAAACCGCCGCCAAAGATGAAGCTCTTAGAATTGTGGAAGAAAATGAAGTGGTTGCCGTTATTGGACATTGGTATAGTTCTTGTTCTATAACCGGTGGAAAAATTTATAAAAAATATGGTATTCCTGCTATCACACCAGGTTCGGTTAAAAAGGAAGTCACTGAGGATAACGAATGGTATTTTAGAAATATCTATAATGCAAGTGTTTCCGGCCAATTTTTAGCTTATTATGTTAAAGAAGTATTTCGGCTTAATCAAGTGACTATCATTCGTGATGATAGTGGTTATGGCTCATACCTTGCTGAAGTATTTGAAAAATCAGCTCGTGAACTCGGTATGGAAATTAGACATAAATGGGATTTTAAAACAGGTGACCATAAAGATTTTGAAAATTACATTGCTCAATTGAAGCAAGACGAACAACAGGCCGGTGCCATTTTATTGGCGACACAAGCCAGTGAAGGTACTCCCCTGGTCAAACTCATTAAAGATGAAAATATACCAAACCCTATTATCAGTGGTTCTGGTTTTTCTGAACAAACTTTTGTTAATAGTTTTAAAGATTCTCCGAGGGAAAAGGGCAATCCTGGCTATTATACTAATGACATTTATGTGGCAACACCATTGATATTTGATACCGCCAACGAGAAGGCTCAGAAATTTAAAGACAAGTATTATGCCAAATATCAAGATGAACCTGATTGGTCCGCCGCTTATGCTTATGATAGCGCACAGGTACTCGTTAAAGCCATCAAACAGGCTAACATTACCGGTAGTCAAGAAAGCCTCCAAGCTGATCGTCAAAAAATTCGCAATACCCTAGCCAGTTTCACCAATATTCATGATGCCATAGAGGGAACAACAGGCTTTAACTATTTTGATGAAAATAGAGATGCTCAAAAACCGGTTGTCATTGGGGTTTATAAAAATAAACAACTCGTTTCCGCCCTCACTCAGTTTCAAGTCATGCGTAACCGCAATGAAGTAGCTGATTTAGAGAAAGCACGTGCTCAAGAAAGAGTCTTACTTATTGGCGATAATCTGTATTATAAAACCAATGTCGTTTATACAGGTATAAAAATTAATGAAATGAGTCATATTAGTAATAATTCAACTTTTTTATTGGATTTTCATTTGTGGTTTAGATCACGAAGTGATTTTAGACCTCAAGATATTGAATTTCTCAATGCCGTTGAAGTCGAATCTGAAAAAACCGCGTTTGAAAAAATCAAAGAACAATTAAAACAACCGCTCAAAGAAGAAACGGCTGATCAAATGACTTACCGTCTTTATCGGATTAAAAGCCGTTTTAAGGCTGACTTTTTTTCCAATCATTATGTGTACAAACAACATACCCTGGGTGTTAACTTTCATCATAAATCATTAACCAGAAATAATCTCATTTATGTGACTGATCTTTTGGGTATGGGAGATATTCAAACCGTCTTACAAAGTATGCAGAAAAAACAAGTGCTTAGTCCGACAACGGGTTGGTCCATTGAGGAACTCCGCTTTTTTCCCGATATTGCTAAAAAATATTCTTTAGGTGATCCTGAATATCTCAATGTGCAAGGTGGAACGGTTGAATATTCTTTGTTTAATGCCGCCATTCAGATTAAAAAGAATGAATTTACCTTACGGGGAAAAATTCCATATCAACAGGCCTATTATATGATGGTGTTCAGCAGTATTTTTATTTTATTTCTTAATATTTTTGCAAAGAAATTCAAAGACTTATCCAAAATTATCTGGTTTTTTCAGAGTATTTTAGCCTTTATTTTATTATTATCAAGCGAAGTACTATTAGTTGAGTGGTTGTCTAATAATATCGAAGCTTATAATATGAAATTTGTGATAAGAATATTCAATATATTATGGTGGATAATACCCGCTTTTTTACTTAACTTAGCCTCAGAAAGTTTTATTTGGACACCCATAGAAGAAAGAACCGGTCGCCTAATACCTAATATTGTTCGGCTATTTTTAGCTTTTATTATTTACTTTATGGCGGTAGTTGGTATTATTGCCTTTGTGTACGAGCAACAACTTACCAGTATTTTAGCAACTTCAGGTGTGATCGCGATGATTATTGGTCTTGCGATTCAAATCAATATTTCTAATATTTTTTCAGGCATTGCTATTAATATAGAAAGACCCTTTCGAATTGGTGATTGGGTCCAAATAGGAGAATTTGAGGAAGGTAAAATCGTTGATATTACTTGGCGAACCACTCGCCTTTTAACCCGCAAACAATGTATTTTAAGCATTCCAAATAGTATGGCTTCTGAATCTCCTATTCTTAATTTCTGTTTTCCCGATAATGTTTATTGGTTATGGCCTACTGTTTACATTCATCCTATGCATTCCCCGGAACGCGTTAAAAAAGTTCTTCTTGATGCTTTGTTATCAAGTAATCAAGTACTTAAAGAGCCTGCACCTGTGGTTTTTTTAACAGGTATTAATGAATGGGCAGCCAGTTATTGGATAGCGTTTTGCTCCGATGACTATGCCAATAAATTTTTTATTTTAGAAGATGTTTGGACGCGAGTTTGGTTTCATCTCAATCGGGCTGGTATCACCCCAGCAGTCCAACGGCAAGAAATTCATTTATTTAAGGGGATTAAAGAAAGAGGAGGGGATGAAGCGACTAAGCCGATTACTCTATTAAAAGAAGTCGAGATATTTAAACCCTTTTCTGAACAAGCTAAACTTCACCTCAGCCAGCAGATCCGCCATCATCACATAGAAAAAGGTGATGTTATTGTTCAACAAGGAGACGTAGGTGATTCTTTATTCATTATTGTTGAAGGGGCTGTTGTCGTCAAGGTGCGAACGGATGAAGGAATAATTAAAGAAGTGGCTCGGTTAGGTGCTGGTAATTTCTTTGGTGAAATGGCACTTTTAACGGGTGAAGATAGAGCTGCTACTGTCGTTGCTATTGTTGATACCTATTTATTTGAATTAACTCAGGCTGATATCGCGCCTTTAATTGCACAGCAACCAGAAGTTAAAGAACTCGTGACTAAAGTATTAACCCAGCGACAGATGGCGACCCAATCGGTTAAAACGTCTGTTGAACATGATGTTGAAACCGAAAAAGAAGCCATTTATAAAAAGCTACTTAAACAGGTTGAGCAATTCTTTGGTTTGGGAGATGAGCTTAAAGGAAAAGGTTAATGGTTAATTCTACTTTGAAGGCACAAACAAAATGGCTCCTATCAAAAACACTGATAAACCCCTCCGTAAACCCAAGTGGATACGTATCAAACCGACTACTGGCCACAAAATTTCCCATCTGAAAGCACTCCTGCGAAAGCATCATTTACATACGGTATGTGAAGAAGCTTCATGCCCCAATTTAAATGAATGCTTTTCAGATGGCACCGCCACTTTTATAATAATGGGCGATATTTGCACACGGCGATGTCCATTTTGTGATGTGGCACATGGTCGCCCGGCACCTTTGGATAACAATGAACCTATTAATCTAGCCAATAGCATTTTGGCTATGCAATTGAAATATGTGGTCATCACTTCTGTGAATCGTGATGATTTACGTGATGGGGGGGCAGGTCATTTTGTTGCCTGTATTCAGGCGGTGCGTGAAATTTCGAAGCAAACCAAAATTGAAATCTTAGTACCCGATTTTCGGGGACGACTGGAGGTGGCTTTAAAAAACTTTCAAGAAACATACCCAAATGTTTTTAATCATAATCTGGAAACGGTACC
Organism: Gammaproteobacteria bacterium; assembly: GCA_003645255.1. Lineage (GTDB taxonomy): Bacteria > Pseudomonadota > Gammaproteobacteria > Beggiatoales > Beggiatoaceae > QNES01. The sequence goes on along the minus strand of QNES01000004.1, from coordinate 34,025 downwards.
GCGTTTATATCAACATGTTCGCCCAGGAGCAGATTATCAATGCTCATTGCAATTACTTAAAGATTTTAAAGCACAACATCCACAAGTATCAACTAAATCCGGTCTTATGTTAGGTTTAGGAGAAAGCGTTGAGGAAGTATTACAAGTGATGCGCGATTTACGAGCTTCTGCCTGTGATATGCTTACCCTGGGACAATATTTACAGCCGACTCGCCACCATTTACCAGTACAACGTTATGTTAGCCCTACGGAATTTGAACAATTAGCGGTACAGGGAAATCAAATGGGTTTTAAAAATATTGCCAGTGGACCTTTAGTACGTTCTTCTTATCATGCTGATAGGCATGTGCTTAGTTCCGTATAGAGCGCATTAGAAATCCGATTTTTGAAAAAATCGGATTTCTTTAGAAATTTTGACTTTAAAAATTAGAACATAGAGTATAATAGACTACTTTAGTCATTAACCATTAACCATTATTAAAGAAGGATTTATAGGATGGCAAATGAACTTTGCTTTAAAAACAGACACTTAGAAAATTCATGGACGCTTCCTGTCTATGAAAGCACAGGTGGTTACAAAGCACTGCGTAAAATATTGACAGAAAAAACACCTGCTAAAGATATTATTGATCAAGTCAAAGCGTCAGGTTTACGTGGGCGTGGTGGTGCAGGTTTTCCTGCTGGGTTAAAATGGAGTTTTATGTTGGGGGTACGCGATAAGCCTGTGCAAAAATACTTGGCGTGCAATTCTGACGAGGGGGAGCCTGGCACTTTTAAGGATCGCGATATTTTACGTTATAATCCCCATGCTGTCGTTGAGGGCATGGCGATTGCCTGTTATAGCATAGGTGCAACTGTGGGTTATAATTATATTCGCGGTGAATTTATAGAACCCATTGAGCGTTTTGAAAGCGCGTTGGAAGAAGCTTATCAAGCTGGTTTGTTGGGTCAGAATATTTTAGGTTCCGGTGTGGATATTGATCTTTATGCACATTATGGTGCAGGTGCCTATATTTGTGGTGAAGAAAGTGCCTTGTTAGAATCCATTGAAGGTAAAAAAGGGCAACCTCGCAATAAACCCCCCTTTCCTGCCGCCTGTGGTTTATATGGTAAACCCACTACTATTAATAATGCTGAAACGTTAGCTTCTGTTCCCAGTATTCTCAATAACGGTGCAGATTGGTTTTCAAATATAGGTAAACCGAAAAATACGGGTCCGAAAGTTTTTGCTATTTCTGGGCATGTCAATAAGCCGGGTAATTATGAAGTGCCATTGGGAACTTCTTTTGCCGAATTATTAGAAATGGCGGGCGGTGTGTGGAAAGGGCGCAAGCTCAAAGCGGTTATTCCTGGCGGATCTTCTACCCCCGTACTGAAGGCGGATATCATGATGGATTTAACGATGGATTATGATTCCCTAGCCAAAGCTGGTTCCATGTTAGGTTCTGGAGCCATTATAGTGATGGATGAAACCACTGATATGGTAAAAGTATTAGCCCGTATTGCTCATTTCTATTATGAGGAATCTTGTGGACAATGCACTCCCTGTCGTGAAGGTACCGGTTGGATGGCGCGTGTGGTAAAGCGTATTTATCATGGTGAAGGGCAGCCAGGGGATTTAGATTTGTTATCCGATATTGCTGATAAGATTGGTGGGCGAACAGTTTGTGCGTTAGGAGATGCTGCCGCTATGCCTGTCATAAACTTTGTCAAAAATTTCCGAGAGGAATTTCAGTATTATATTGATCATGGCAAAAGTATGGTTTCAGCTTAGATGTAAGAATTTAATAAGAGCCTTGAAAACTAAACCTGCCAGGTTTTTTCAACCTGTCAGGTTTGGCTTGAAAGTCATAGTTCGTCCATCATAATCGTGCAAAGATTAGAATAATCACTATAGCAATTACCGTTATAGGCGCGTACTGCGACATAAAAATTTTGGTCAGAAAATACTTTTAATGAGGTTAATTTCACATTGAAAGAGGTGCGATTGCCAAGTTCCAGGCTTTCAATATTGTCCAGGGTAACATTACTCAGTGGCTTAGAATAAGGCGCATAGTAAAGTTGATAGCCATCTGCTTTCACCTGATTCCAGGAAATAGTGACGGACTTTTCATCTTTATGCACTTCTAAATGTGGTGAAGGGGGAATATCCGCCTGTTGACAAATATTTTCAGTCATGAACGATTGAAAAAAAGGAACACGGGTATAAACACCATAATAGTTGGGTAAGGCGCAGCCTTCTCCCCAACTGACAATACCGACTTGTTGCCAACCACTGCCCGTTTTCATAACGAGAGGTCCACCACTGTCTCCTATACAAGCATCGGCACCTCCATCAGCAAAACCGGCACAAAGCATAGTCTCCTTAACATCACCTGCATACGAAAAATGTTCATTGCACTGTGTATTTGAAACGATGGGTACGGTTACTTGCTGTAAGTGTTCAGGATAGACCGGGTCTGATAAACTATTTGTCGCACCCCATCCCATCACTGTCGCATCAAGCCCTGGCTGAATTAGTACTGTGTAACGATCTGCTATTCGTATCACCGGTTGTGTGGAAGGTTTTTCGAGTTGTAATAAAGCAATATCTGAGTTTGGTGTTTCCGGATCATAATCATAATCAGGATGTCTGACAATCCGCTTAATGCCAATAATTTCTCTGTTTTCATCCGTTAAGTCATTGGTTCCTAATAGAACGTTTATACTAGATGTTGTTTCACCATCGGCGCAATGCGCCGCTGTCAATACCCAAGAAGGATGGATTAATGTTCCACCACAAAACTGCCCTTTAACTGGGACCACACCTTGAGAGATAATAGCGACTATCCAGGACCAATTATCTGGTTTAGCCCGAATGCCATTAATAATTCGAGGGGTTGCTAATAAACTGGTTTGCACCAATAGGAAAAAAATACTGAAACCAAATTGAAAAAATAAACGCATTTTTTATCCCCAGTAGTAATGAGCGGCGATGCCCGCAAAAATAGTCGCACCAAACCAGTTATTATTTAAAAATGCTTGAAAGCAGCGTTGTGGATCACGATCTTTAATAAGCCATTGTTGATAAATGACCAATCCTGCTGCTACAAGCAATCCGAGATAATACCAGGTACCTAAATGAATTTTAATGCCTATCCATAATAATAGTAGTAATACAACTATTTGTAAACTAGCAATAATGGCTTTATCTGCTTGACCAAATAAAATAGCGGTCGATTTAACGCCAATTGCTAAATCATCTGCCCTATCCACCATGGCATACATCGTGTCATAGGCAACAGTCCATAATACATTGGTTAATAATAACCACCATGCTAATGTGGGTATGCTATCGGTTTGAGCAGCAAAAGCCATTGGGATTGACCAGCCAAATGCTACGCCTAAATATACTTGGGGCCAATGAGTATAACGTTTCATGAAGGGATAACTGGCAGCTAATAGGGCAGCTATAACGGATAAGATAATGGTTAATAGATTCATTAATAAAACTAATCCAAAAGCCAGCAAACACAAAATGATAAATAAAGTGAGGGCTTCGCGTGTAGTCACGCGTTTAGCTGCCAGTGGACGATCATGAGTGCGACGCACGTATGGATCAATGTGGCGATCAGCATAGTCATTAATAACACAACCGGCGGAACGCATTATGATAACGCCTAATACAAATACAGTTGTTACCAGTACATCAGGATAACCCTGGCCGGCAATCCATAGGGCCCAGAGTGTGGGCCAAAGTAGTAGAAGAATTCCTATTGGGCGGTGTAAGCGCATTAATAGGGCATATTGATATAAACGTTTCATAGTACTTTATAGTATAATATCTCAGTAAAATTTCAGATGTTATGATTTTAAATACTCACACATATTAATTTAAAACGATTATGAAAGCTAAAATTCATCCCGCCTACCATGACATGACAGTGACTTGTAGCTGTGGTAATACTTTTCAAACCCGTTCAACAGTAAACAAGGATTTACAGATTGAAGTTTGTTCTGCTTGCCATCCATTTTATACAGGTAAACAGAAAATCATTGATAGTGCAGGGCGCGTGGATAAATTCCGTCGTCGGTTTGGAGGACAAATCGGTCTTAATACGTAGATTAATGGGTGATAGAAATCCGATTTTTTCAAAAATCGGATTTCTTTTTTTCAAGTATATTTAAAAACATGCTAATATGGCTTCTGACTTATCTGCCTTTTATATTTTATTAAAACGTGATTTAACTTTAGCTTATCGGCATCGTGCCGAATTAGCTAATCCTTTGTTATTTTTTATTATTGTTGTCAGCTTATTTCCGTTGGGAATTTCATCTGAATCAAAGGCTTTACAAAGTATTGCCCCTGGTGTGATTTGGGTGGCAGCATTATTAGCAGCCATGTTATCGCTTGATAGTCTATTTCGTTCCGACTTTGAAGATGGTAGTTTAGAGCAAATAGCATTATCTGCCCATTCTTTACCGTTACTGGTGTTGGGAAAAGTTTTGGCACATTGGCTAGTGACTGGCTTACCGCTAATCGTTTTAGCGCCATTTTTGGGTATCTTGCTTTTTTTGCCGGATACAGCCATGCTGACACTTATCGCAACACTGGCTCTAGGTACACCTGTTTTAAGTTTAGTGGGAGCAATTGGCGTTGCTTTAACGGTAGGCTTACGGCGCGGTGGTGTATTACTTTCTTTGTTAGTCTTACCTTTATATATTCCTGTTTTAATTTTTGCGGCTGGGGCGGTTAATGAAGCGGCTAGGGGTTTTCCGGTAGCAGGACAATTATATTTTTTAGCGGCCTTACTTTCTTTATCCCTAACACTTGCCCCTTTTGCTGTAGCAGCTGCTTTACGAATTAGTTTAAGTTAATGGTTTGACAAATCCGATTTTTTATTCACTTTTTGCGAATTGAACACTTTTTTTAACGGTTGGTCGGCAAAAAAAGATTTTGCCCACCCTACATAACTGATAACTTAAAACTGAAAATGTGGGCTTTTTTACATAAATTTTCATCTCCGAAATATTTTTACGCGCTTTCAGGGCGTTTAATTCCTTGGTTTGGTTGGTTTTGTCTCGCATTTATGCTGGCAGGATTATATTATGGCTTATTTGTTGCCCCCCCTGATTATCAACAAGGGGAAAGCTATCGAATTATGTTTGTTCATGTTCCCGCAGCGTGGATGTCTATGTTTGTTTATATGGTAATGGCGATTGCCGGAGGCATTGGGCTGGTTTGGCGAATCAAATTGGCTGAAGTGATAGCGGCAAGCTCTGCCCCCATCGGTGCATCATTTACTTTTTTGGCTTTAGCTACCGGTGCTTTATGGGGTAAACCTATGTGGGGTACATGGTGGGTATGGGATGCCCGCTTGACATCTGAATTAATTTTATTATTCTTATATTTAGGTGTCATCGCCCTTAACTCTGCGATTGAAGATAAGCGTACTGCTTCACGAGCGAGTGCAGTTTTAGCATTAGTTGGGGTGGTTAATATTCCTATTATTCATTATTCAGTAGAATGGTGGAATACCCTACATCAAGGGGCGACTTTTACCAAACTTGATGCCCCCTCTATTCATATTTCTATGTTGATTCCTTTATTGTTAATGGCGATAGCGTTTAAATTGTTTTATGTCGTCGTTGTTTTGAAACGGGCGCGTTGCGAAGTTTTAGAGAGGGAGCGGAATAGTAGTTGGGTGCAAGAATTGGTCAAAAAATACGAAACGTAACGGAAAATCAGTTTGGGCTGGTGGGCAGCGTGTTTTTGCAGCCCACCCTACATAACATGCCATATTATGCCTGTTAGTAGTATATCACGCCGCAGGATAACCGATTTCATCTAACAAATCCATTATTTTCCGCCAACTAAGAGGTGGTTCATCCCATTCAATCGTTACCATCCGACTATTTTTATCAGCTTCAATAGAGGTGACACCTGCTAATTTACTTATTTCTTGTTCAATTGTATAGGTACAATGTCCACAACTGATCTTGGGGATTTTAATAATTTTTCTTGGCATTTTTTTGACACCTTTTCGTTTATAACATGAACAAATCCTGAGTAGAGTTCAAAGCAGGGAAGCTAAAGCTTTGGACTCCAGATAGAGCAATCAGTATTTAAGGTTTATTAAGTATCCACATTTCAATTCGCCCTTTTCTAATTTTCCTTTTGCTGTTTAGCATAAAGCTGAAATTTTTGAGCTTTATTTTAACATCATTCCATGCGTCAGTATGCTCTAAAAATTCCTTGAAGTGTGTTCTAAGCACATTTGCCGCCTTTCGGTCATAGAAATAGCGAATATCCCACTGTGAACGATAATTTTTTGGAATCTTCACCCGATTGATTTTATCAACAGTATAACCTAGATCTTTCAAAAAAGAGGCAAGTTGATTTATCAATGACTTATCTGCTTTACGAGCATAATATAGAGCCAAATAGTATTTACCCTGTATAACTTTTACCGTATTGACTAAGGGTTTTGATTGAGCCGGTATATCCGTCGCTTCTAGCTTAGGACGGTTTTCTAGCGAATGGCTCGGTAAAGTTTGGAGGGGGTCTTGAACCGGTATCATTGTTGGTTCATCAAAGGGACGGTTTTCTACCGAACGGATAAGCATCTGTTTTTGATTGGTTAATTCTTTTTTTGCTTCAGCATGCTCCTGTTCAGCAGCTTCGCTAAACCATTTGATCGCCTTTTGATGATCTTTGGGAACGCCTTCTCCCCGACTATATGCTAGTCCTAAATTATATTGAGCTATAACACACTCTTGTTCGGCAGCTTTTTGATACCATTTGTTCGCCTCTTTGTCATCTTGAGATACACCTTGACCTCTTTTATACAAGCTGCCTAAATTATTTTGAGCATGGCTATCTCCTTGTTCAGCCGCTTTGCGATACCAATACGCCGCTTTTTCATAATCTTGAGGAATCCCTTCCCCCCGACTATACATGAGCCCAAAATTGTGTTGAGCAATAGCAAGTCCTTTTATTGCCGCTTTGCGATACCATTTAATGGCTTCTTGGTAATTTTTAGAGACACCTTGACCGGTATAATAAGCCGTACCTAATTGAAATTGCGCCGCAGTATTACCCTGTTCAGCAACGGCGCGGAGCGATTCAATATTTGTATCAAAAGTGCTGCTAAACACATCTTTGTAAGTAAAAGATAATGTTAAAATAACTAAAAATAGGGCTAATTTTTTCATATTGGTTAATTTATTTGGCAAATGACATAAGGCAATCATAAAAGATTGCCCCTACATGATGTTTCGGATATCAATAATGACGTGTCACAATATAACTCGCCATCCAACGTAGCGGATCCGCTTTTTCATCAAAATCGGTGAGGCTAGTTTTAGCATCCTCAATTAACTCTATCGCCATTTGTTTTGCACCCCGTAGCCCTAATAAGGCTGGATAAGTCACTTTATGATGGGCGATATCTGAGCCTTGGCGTTTGCCTAGCATTTCAGTACTTGATTCGACATCTAAAATATCATCTTGAATTTGAAAGGCTAAACCAATGCATTTGGCATAATGATCTAGTTTGTTCAATTGATTATCATCAATCGTGCTACAAGTTAGAGCTCCCAGTTTAACACTGGCGCGAATCAGCGCCCCTGTTTTGTGGATGTGCATATTTTCCAATTCCGCAATATTTAAAGATTGCCCAACAGATGCCATATCAATGGCTTGCCCTCCTGCCATACCGCGTGATCCAGTCGCATGCGCTAAGGTTTCAATCATTTCTAAACGTCGTTTGTCGCTGGTTTGTAAATGAGGATCGTGACTCAATACATAAAATGCCAATGTTTGTAGGGCATCACCTACCAAAATCGCTGTTGCTTCATCAAATGCTTTGTGACAGGTAGGTTTACCACGGCGTAAATCATCATCATCCATCCCAGGTAAGTCATCATGTACTAATGAATAAGCATGGATAAGTTCTACCGCACAAGCAGGGGCATCTAGCATAATAGAATTAACACTAAGGGCATGGCCTGTTAAATAAACGAGCATGGGGCGCACTCGTTTGCCGCCGCCCTGTACAATATAACGCATCGCTTCATGTAGGCGAGGCGGTTGAATATTAGCTGCCGGTAACCATGTATCTAGGGCACTATCAACTTGTTGCTGGTAAGTTTTTATTAAAGACTTTAGAGACATTATGTTATAACAATTTTGAATTAAATTTTTTTCAATAGAAATCCGATTTTTTGAAAAATGGGATTTCTTAATCCGGATAGAGACTAATTAGCTTTTAGTTCTAACATGCCTATTAGTATTAAAACAATCTCTTTTAAATCAGATAACAAAGTATAAGCTTCCATATCCTTTTTTAATAGCTTATTTGACCGATCCAATACGCCGAATCGCCAAACATCACCTAAAGTGATTGCCCCATACAGTAACTCTTGATCACTTTCAATATATTTATCCAATGCAATCAGTTCAACTGCCAATTGATTAAAACCTCGTTCTAAATCTCCATTTTTAGCTTCAAGAATGATAACGTTACTGGTGAATTTAATCAAGTAATCAATAATTACCCCTTAAATTTTCACCCGCATCCAAAGGATACTCAACATTAATTTTTGCGGGAATATATTCAAGAAGTTCTAACAATAATGGATAAATATAAAACTCTCTTCTTGCCATTTCTGAATTTAAAGAAATCAAGGGCAACTTTTTGATATAAGTCTCTTTTAGTTTGTCGAGATTTCCAACAATCTCTGAAGACTTTGGCAACTTCAACTCTTCAAAACGATATTGATATTCAAACTTTTCAATAATTTCTTTAGTCGGATTATTGAGATCAAAATAATCAGAAAAGGTATATTTCTTATCTTTTTTAAAAATGGTTCCCATGTTTACTCATTTAATAATGGTATGTTACAATAACAGCACTTCTATCAAATCTTTCAAAGATTATATTTTAACAGTATACAATACCTTCGTCTAATGTAAAAATCGTTAATATCAAGCAGCCGTCAATTTGTAACTTATTGATTTTACTAAAAATAAAAATCCGTATTTTTTGGAAAATGGCTAGCATTTTAAATTGGCGAAGGTATTGGTATAGAAATCCAATGTAATAAAAATCGGATTTATTTTGAACTTAACTGATAACTGATAACTTATATGATAAAACAACTATTTTTACTCATATTATTCAGTGGATTTGTCATCAATGCGTATGCCGGCAAAATCTATCGCTGCCATGATGAACAAGGCAATATCCAATACACACAAACGCCCTCACCCGCGTGTCAGGAAGAAATTAAATTTAAGTCTGCTCAATCTGACACACCTGAAGCGGTGCTGAATGAAAGCCAGGTAGAAGAAGAAGAAACGGCACCTTCTGATCAAGCTGCTACTTCATTAGTCGAAAAATGCAAAATAGTTCGTCAAAACTTGGCGGTACTCAATTCCAAAAATCAAGTGAGTAAATCTGATCCCAAAAACCCTGAAAAATTTATCATCTTGACTGAAGAACAGCGCCTACAAGAACGGGAAAAAATACGATATTACATTGATAAAAATTGTTTTACCTCGGCTTCTGAAGAATAATGCCGTTTTTAATAGGGGCAACCACAAGGGACTGCCCCTACAGGCACAGCCAAGTAAGTCAGGTGAGATTTTTTTGCGCGGCAAAAAATGTTTTGATACAATTAGAAATCCGAATTTTGGAAAAATTTCTTGAAGCTTTTTGACTCTAAACTGGAACATCAAATATAAAAGCTTAAATTATGCCATTTAGTGATTTTAAAAATATACCTCAAGTTCAACGAAAATATGATATAAAATATCGGGAAAGTCATTTCATCACAATCGATAACTTTATTGTTTCAAATATTTTTCAGCAAGAATTTGATTTTAATGTGAAAAATATGGATATTTTTTCCTCAGAAGCAGCGAGATGTGAAATTATCATTTTTCCGATATTGAGAGAAGTTTATAAAAGTTATTCAACAAAATTTGCCATCTGGGTGCAAAAATCACTTTCTTATGATACTGAATTAACTGGAATACCGGATTATCTTGTTTCAAGAAAATCAGAATATGGCAAATTACTCCTTGACTATCCTGTTTTAGCGGTGGTAGAAGCCAAAAAGAATGATTTTGAACAAGGCTGGGGGCAATGTTTAGCTGAATTGGTTGCTTCTCAAAAATTGAATGATAATGTCGATTTGCCTGTTTATGGAATTGTCACTGATGGTAAAACATGGGAATTTGGTTTGTTGAACCATAAAATTTTCACAAAAAATCTCAGAAGTTTTACAATAGATGATTTATCAATGCTGTTTGCTGCATTAAACTTTGTTTTTAAGCAGATCGATGAATTAATTGCATAGTTTGTAAACTTGTTTCAAGTTCTTGCCGAAGGGCAGACACTAAAGAATGCCCCCCAAATATACTTCGCACGGCTAAGAACTGGACTTTTTGTTTTGAAATTTGATTCACGAATTACCCATTAAACACTATTCCTATAGCAAGGATAATGAAACGTACCCACACTGCCAATATGACAGCCCAAAAAAGTGGTAACGGATATTGCTTGCGAAAAAATTTGCGATAAAATCGAACCATTCCTCGATGTTTATACCATAAAACACGCAAGGGCTGTCCGTGGCTACATCCCCCCTTAACATGGACAATTTCAATCTCTGGAATAAACAAAATGCTCAAATTTTTCGCCTGAAAACGCATAAACCAGTCAAGGTCCTCGCAATGTAAAAAATAGGCTTCATCCATGGGTCCCACAACTTCCAAAGCTGTCCGCCGTACAAACATGCAAGCACCTGAAATCCCTTCAATTTCTATCGGTTCAGTAGGTAATGGTTGATTGTGAAGCACGAAGTTTTTGAAGCGTTTTGAATGGGGAAAAAGTTTATCAAGATGAAATACGCGCACAATGGTCCGCCACGGGGTAGGTACACTGCGCCGACAACCTGCTTGTTCTGAACCATCAAGATTTTGTACTAAGCCCCCTGCCATCCCCGCTTGTGGATTTTCGTCCATGATTTTCACAAAGTGTGCCAATGTATCGGGACGAATCAAACAATCAGGATTAAGAAAGAGCATATATTTACCCGTGCTATAAGGCAATGCTAAATTAGCCGCCTGGGCAAATCCAAGATTATCAGTGTTTTTGATAATTTGCACCCGTTTATCATGATTAATAGCTTGCTGTAGCCGCAACAAACTGTCATCAGTCGATGCATTATCGACAACCTGAATGCTTACCGCAATACGAGAAGCCAATACAGAACACACGGATTGGCTAAGAAGCTCCCCGCTGTTAAAATTAACAATAATAACTGAAACAATATTTTCTATAGCCATAATCAGTTCAATATGAACTCAACTGATAACCGAATTCACCGCTTCATAGATTCAAAAAATTGACTATTGGTTTTAGTCACCAGGAGACGATCTAACAAAAATTCCATTGCGGCAATTTCGTCCATTGGGTGAAGAATTTTGCGCAAAATCCAAATCTTTTTTAATTCTTCATCGGGGATAAGTAATTCTTCTCGGCGGGTACCAGAGCGATTGATATTGATGGCGGGATAAATACGTTTTTCAGCAATCTTGCGATCAAGGTGAAGTTCATTATTACCTGTTCCCTTAAATTCCTCATAGATCACATCATCCATGCGTGATCCTGTATCAATAAGAGCGGTAGCAATAATGGTCAAGCTACCTCCCTCCTCAGCATTGCGGGCAGCACCGAAAAATCGCTTAGGACGCTGCAAAGCATTAGCATCAACTCCCCCAGTGAGCACTTTACCTGAAGTAGGTACAACGGTATTATAAGCCCGTGCTAAACGAGTAATTGAATCAAGTAAAACAATTACATCAAGTTTATGCTCCACCAAACGTTTGGCTTTTTCCATCACCATCTCTGTCACTTGAACATGGCGACTCGCCGGTTCATCAAAGGTACTTGAAATAACCTCTCCCCGCACCGAGCGCATCATTTCCGTGACTTCTTCCGGACGCTCATCAATGAGCAAAACAATTAAATAACATTCCGGATAATTAACTTCAATAGATTGGGCAATATTTTGTAACATCATGGTTTTACCCGATTTGGGCGGAGAGACAATTAAACCACGTTGCCCCTTACCTATCGGGGCAACTAAATCAATAATACGTGGTGTTAAGTCCTCCGTACTGCCATTACCCATTTCTAGTGACAGTTGGCTATTGGCAAATAAAGGAGTCAAATTTTCAAATAAAACCTTATTTCTTGCCTGTTCTGGCGCTTCAAAGTTAATTTCACTGACTTTCAAAAGGGCAAAATAACGTTCACCTTCCTTGGGGGGACGAATTTTACCTGCGACGGTATCACCTGTGCGCAGACTAAAACGGCGAATTTGACTGGGAGATACATAAATATCGTCAGGTCCAGCAAGGTAAGAACTATCCGCAGAACGTAAAAAACCAAAGCCATCCTGTAAAATTTCTAAAACACCATCACCAAAAATATCTTCACCCTTTTTGGCATGTGCTTTGAGTAAGGCAAAAATGACATCCTGTTTACGTGAACGTGCGGTTCCTTCCAAATTGAGTTCTTGAGCGATTTGAATGAGATCACTCGCAGTTTGTTTTTTGAGTTCGGTTAAATTCATAATTTAGACGTAAATTTCAACAGATATATAGTTTTTTTCAGATAAAAGATTTCACAATAGAAGGGGGAATACACTAAAAAAGCCCCTACGATATCTCAATTGATGTAGGGGCAAGACTTTCGGATAGCCTTGTTATTTCAGGTATGTTCCTTAAGTATTTGAAATATAAAGAGATTTTGTAGTAAATAAAGCTTTCAGCACCGCTTGTGGATACGCGCTGCTGCCTACAATACCTACCATTTTGATTTATGTATAACGATGAAAGGTTTGCCCTGGGGTAATGAAAATTGTTTCACTGTGTAATTGTAAATTGTTCATTTCAACACAATTCATAAATGATTGGTTTTTAAATGAATATTTTTTGTCAGGAAATAAAAATGGGAGCAACTTAAAAAACCCCTAGACAGCGTATTTAGGGGCTGTAGGGGTGATAAAAGCGCGAACGCCTGGTAAAACTTAATGGCATTGTAGTGACGTATTGGAAGCCCGTTTTTTACAGTGAAATCTAAAATTAAGATTAGTAATTATATAAAATTAAAAACGGATTGTGAACTTATTATAATGGCTATTTGAAAAAATGATAAGCTCTACCAATTAAAAGGGCTATATCATGCACTTTAGATAAAATAACATATTGGTTATCAGATATTCAAAGGAAAATCTGGGCGAACCCCTAAAAATGAATTTTCATTACAAACGCTTAAGTTTCAATCTCAAGCATCAATGTGATATACCCAAATAAATCTAACTTATTGAATATGAATAAAAAAGAAACAGGGGGATTTTGGGTAAAATGTTTGATGAACAGTTACAAAAGAAGTGACTTTTTATGAAAAAAGTGACTTTTTGTGATTTCATTGATATGCCCATCTAATTTTAAAAAACTTAGGTGTAGCGCAATGATGGATAAACTGCTTATCCGATACCAAGTCATCAAATGAATTCTTGGCGACTTTTACTCAAAATTTTAAATTAAACTTAGACTTAACTTATGCCTTGCCGAAGTAGTGCATTTACATGCTGTGGCTATTAGTTACAAAAGATAAGCATTTAATCTAAGTTTTTATCACATAATGAGCGATATGCTATCATGAAATTTAGTACAATTCAATAGATTTAAATGCAATATAAAGTAATTAAAAGTAAATCAATAAGTAATTATTAACAACACAAAATAGTATTATAAATTTTTATCTATAAATACTGTTAATTGTGATTTAGAAAGTGCCCCGACTTTAGTCGCTACGACCTCACCCTCAGAAAATAGCATCAAGGTGGGAATGCCACGAATACCATATTTAGGAGGCGTGTTAGGATTTTCATCAATATTCAATTTAGCCATTTTCAACTTACCCACATATTCTTGTGCAATTTCATCCAAGATGGGGGTTATCATTTTACAGGGGCCACACCATTCTGCCCAATAGTCAACTAATACCGGAATATCCGATTTGAGTATTTTGTCTGTAAACGTGTCGTCAGTGACATGGACAATATGTTCGCTCATAATGACTGTTCTCCGAATGTATTGTGAATGATGAAATGACACATAAGTTTTTAATCAATAAAAGTCAATAAAACTTGATGAGTACCCAAAAATTTAACCTAAGGGACTCCTAATAAAATATATACCCTAATTATCAATTGGGGTATATTATTTATTTACGACTCCGTTCTCCAATTTATGGACAAATATCTCATGGACATGGTATTGTAAACAGAGCCGTCTGGTCCATAGGTGTCAATTCCCGATGAACTCCCTGTATTTAAAACCTAACATATAAACATTATAACAAATAACAATTTAATCTATACTCAGCGCGCTAATAAACTTATTTTTTAGAATGTTGAGCAGTTCATAAATCGAATTTTGAAAAAATCGTATTTATACGCTCAGTACATAAGGTTAAAAAAATGTCGGTAAATAAACTCTAATTATGAATATTCAGCCCTGTATGTTATCCTAAAAATGACAGTTTGTCAACTTTTAAAATCGTCATTTTGATGGCAATATTTTTTTATATTTTAAAGTTGTTAGCTTTTATTAGAATTAATTAATAAATTAAGTAACTACTCTGGAAACTGATAGAAGATTGCCACTATAATATAGTGACTAAATTAAGTAATATACCGTTACTAAAAATGTGACTTTTTAGTTTTTCGCTGATGTGTCCACCTAAATAAACTTAGGTGTGACGCAACGATGGATGAACTGCACATCCTCTACCAAGTCATCATAAGAATTCTTGGTGACTTTTACTCAAAATTTGAAATGAAACAATGACTGAACTTATGCCTTGCCGAAGTCGTGCATTTTCAGGCTGTGGCTATTAGTTACAAAATATAAGCGTTTTATCGAAGTTTTTATCACAGCGACATGCTATCATGAAATTGAGTACAAGTCAATATATTTAAATGCAATGTAAAGTCATTAAAAGTCAATCAATAAGTGATTATTAACAACACTAACCTTTCAAAAGTTGACAGCCTCAGAATTTCGCCTTAAAATTTATTCTAAGGCTCACAAACTGTTCATGACTTTTGTAGGAATATGAAGGGTGCCTAAAAAAGTAAAAAAAGTTTTGTTCAACACCGGGTAAACTGATATTGGTGAAAAAAAAGAATGATAGCGCATACTCTAACTTTAACATCAATTGGACTATTTAGATCATTAAAAAATTGAGTGATTTGACATGTTTAATCCTACTGAATTAGCTATTGAAGGCTTTGTTGAACAACTCCAAATTGCTTATCGCCGTAACTATGGGGAATTAGAAAGCTCAAATAGCGAAATAATTGCCTGGGCAGGACGCATGGCTTTGGAACATTTTGCCAATAGTGATGCACTTTACCATAATATGGAACACACGATTATGGTCACTTTAGTTGGACAAGAAATTCTTCGCGGTAAACATATCCGTGAAGGGGGTGTCTCACATCGTGATTGGCTTAATTTTATTATTTCCTTGCTTTGTCATGACATCGGACATATTCGTGGAATTTGTCGTGATGACCGTGAAGGTCGTTATACAACCGGCATAAAAAATGACGTGATAACTTTACCTGATGGGGCAACAGATGCTTCTATGTCGCCCTATCATGTTGATCGTGGCAAACTTTTTATCCGTGAACGTTTTGGGGGTAATCCTCTGGTTGATGCTGAGATCATTGCCGCTAATATTGAATTAACTCGTTTTCCGGTGCCTGATGATAATGATCATCAAACAACTTCTTCACATCCTGGTTTGGTACGTGCGGCTGATCTCATTGGACAATTGGCTGATCCACATTATCTTCGTAAGTTACCAACATTATATTATGAATTTCAAGAAACCGGTGTCAATAAACAGCTCGGTTATTCTTCTCCATTAGACTTACGGACTAATTATCCCTCATTTTACTGGGGTATTGTCAGTCGTTATATTCAAGAAGCATTGCATTACTTAAGGGTCACTCAAGAAGGTAAACAATGGATTGCTAATTTATATTCACATGTCTTTGCTTCAGAACATAAAGAATTTTACAACGTATAATGTTATTTATATTAAAAATAAACAGATTTTAAAGAAATACTATTTTTGAAGAAATAGTAGTGGTCAAGTTGACCACTACTATTTTTTTGAAAAATTTTAAAACATTTTTTTAATTTTAATTATTAATAGTAATTGCATTTATTAAATTGTAATATTAATTACAATATTAATTACAATTCTTATATCAATTTTTTATGCCTCATAAAATTTTAAAAAAAAAACTTACTTATCGTTACTCTTTGTAGCCGTTATTGGTCTAGGACTATCTTTGACTAGCTTTTCTTACGTTAAGCAATGGGAATTAACACTGGCTATCAATGAAACAATCAGACAAACAGATGAGCATGTGCGCGTATTACGTCAAACATTTACCACCTTTGATAATATTCTAAATGCTATTCGTGGTTTAGCGAATGTGCATTACCCGATTACCCGCAAAAATTTTACCCGTTTTGTCAAGGGTGATATGTTAACCCAACCAGGGACCCAGGCTTTGGAATGGGTAGCCGTCGTTCCTTCCTCGTCTCGTCAAGCCATCATCAACCAGATACAATCCGAAGAAGTCAACCATTTTAATTTTTGGGAATATTCACCCAATGGTGATAAACGGATAGCCGGTCTTAGAAAAATTTATTATCCTGTTCTGTTTAGTGAATCTAAATCTGCCAATGCCTTCACCCCTGGCTATGATCTCGGCTCCAATCCGATACTCAAAACGGCTATAAAAAAAGCGCGTGATTTAGGACAGTTGACCACGAGCGGTGCTATTTTGATACGCACAGCTCAAGGTAACCAGCTTGGGTTTCGCGTATTTCTTCCTATTTATCAGAATGGTTTTATACCCCCAACACGGGCTGCACGACGACAACAATTATTGGGATTTGCTGTGGGCGTATTTTTATTTAATGAATTGGTAGAACAAGTGCTACGACTACCTAAACAAAGAACCAATGTATTTTTACTGATTAAAGATGAAACCCCAGATACCCAGAATCCGATTTTATATGCGCCAACCTGGTATCGTGGACCAGAAAAATCTCAAGCTTCAGAATTATCGTCAAAGAAAACAAGACAGAACTTTGAGTTTGGCGGACGGCTATGGCGTATTGTGTTTTATAAAACTCAAAATAATCCGTTTTTCCAAGTTTGGTATGCATGGATAGTCCTAATTGTTGGGCTTTTATTTACGATGGGAATATTGCGTTATCTGTATATTATAACCCTCCAAGCACATTGGGCTGAAGAGTTAGTCACTAAACGAACACTCAGTTTGTTAAAAGCTAATCAAGCACTTAACCAGGAAATCAAAAACCGAGAGCGAATTACTAAAGAATTAGAGAATAGTCAACAGCGTTTTCAAGCGATTTTTGACGAAGCCCCTATTGGAATAGCACAAACGAGCCTAAATAACGAAATTTTGGACAGCAACCGAGCTTTGCAAAGCCTGCTACGTTATCAAGAAACGGAATTAAATAAAAAATCATTAACAAATTTTGCTTATCCGGATGATGCTAACCTAGATCAATTTATGTTGGAAAAAATATTAGTCGGAAAATATGATACCTATCAGGTGAGTAAACGTTACATAAGCAAAAACGGGGCGATTGTTTGGACCAATCAAAGTTGTTCTATTGTCCGCGATACTAACGATCCCTTTCTGATTAACATGATTGAAGATATCACGGAACGCAAACTGGCTGAAGAAGCTCGGTTAGAAGCGGAAAAGAAATATCGTGATATTTTTGAAAATGCTATAGAAGGTATTTTTCAATGTACATCCAGTGGGCGATATTTAAGCGTCAATCCGGCTTTTGTTCGTATGTTTGGTTATGATTCTGAAGAACAAATATTGACTCAAATCACAGATATTGGACAACAACTTTATGTTGAGCAAAAGCGGCGGCTTGAATTTATGGGATTAATAAAAACGCATTCCCAGGTGCAAAACTTTGAATATCAAGCACGTTGTCGGGATGGTTCGGTGATTTGGATCAATAAAACTGTGCGGGTGGTGCATGATAGTCTCGGGCAAATTAGCTACTATGAAGGCATTGTCGAAAATGTGACAAAACGCAAACAGGTGGAAGAAAAATTACGTTATGATGCCACTCATGATCAACTCACCGGATTATTAAACCGTGCCGCTTTTACTACCAGGTTAACTCAGGCGATTGAAAAACAGAAAAATTTTGCCGTGCTTTTTGTGGATTTGGATAACTTTAAAATTGTTAATGATTACATGGGACATTTGGTGGGGGATCAACTATTGACTGAAATGGCTTCTCGTTTAAATTATTACACGAATGAAAGTAGTGTAGTGGCACGATTTGGTGGTGATGAATTTGCCTTACTATTCAAAAATAAGCGTGATTTAGCCACCCTTGAACCGCTAGTCGAAAGTATTCAAGAGCGATTGAGCCAACCCTATACTTTAAAAAATGAAACATTTAATCCCACAGCCAGTATCGGGATTGCCCTGAACGAACTGAACAATCTAAAATATAAGTGTGCTGATGAGGTATTACGCGATGCTGATACTGCTATGTATGTGGCTAAACAAGAAGGACGGGGAAAAAGCCTGGTTTTCGATCCAAAAATGCGTAAGCGTATGATATCAAAACTACGCATGGAATCAGATTTACGTAAGGCTTTAGAACGGGAAGAATTTCGTCTTTATTATCAACCCATTATTTCGCTTGAAACATTCAAAACGGTTAGTTTAGAAGCATTAGTGCGTTGGGAACATCCGCAGCGAGGAATGATAAGACCGGATTTATTTATTCCGTTAGCAGAAGAAACGGGTTTAATTAAAGAATTAGGGTTATGGGTATTTGAAACTGCTTGTGTTCAGTTAAGCCATTGGCAAACTCAGTTTTCACATCATGCCAATTTAGGTATGAATATCAATGTTTCACCTATTCAAATGAAACAAGCACATTTAGTCTATCAAATTCAAGAAATTATTAGCAAAACAGGTATCAAAGCCCCAACTTGCCGCGTGGAAATTACTGAAAGTGCTATGATGCAAGATCCAGAAGCGGCGTTGGCAGTCCTTAATGATTTAAAGAGTTTAAAAGTTTTGCTATATATTGATGATTTTGGTACAGGTTATTCGTCTTTGAGTTATTTACAAAAATTTCCCATAGATGCTTTAAAAATTGATAAAAGTTTTATCCAGGAAATCAACATATCGGCTAAATCGACACAAATAGCTCATGCTATCATTGCATTATGTAAAGCTTTTGATTTGAGAGTGGTGGCAGAAGGTGTAGAAACTCTTATGCAAATTACCATGTTAAAAGCGGCACAGTGTCATCATGTACAGGGCTACTTTTTTTCTCCACCTAAAGATTCTAAAACGATAGAAGAATATCTTAAAATTAAAACGCATAATTTAAACGAAATTGGGGATTGGAATTTGGAAATTGATAACGTCAAATAGGGTTGCCCTTAACTTAATGGCATTGTAGCGATATAGCTCTTCAGATAAATATTGGGTTCTTAATATTTGACAGGTTTTGGGAACCTGTCAGCTCTAAAAACTTTTTCTGAAAAGCTATAGCGCAACGTAAGACTGTCTATTATGGAGAAGTCGAATTGATACCATGCATTGTTTTTGATGGTGTGGTTTTCACACCAGCCCGTAATTCAACTAAGCGTCCTATTAACCATAGCATATCAGACAGACGATTAAGGTAAGGTAGAATGTTTGAGTCGATTTTTTCACCTGATTCTGTCAAACGAACGATACAACGTTCAGCGCGGCGACAAACGGTTCGCGCCATATCAAATGTGGCTGAAGTGGTATGTTCGCCTGGTAAAATCCAGTCAAATACTATCCCCTTAATTTTTTCAATACGGTGGACGTGTGCCGTCAGTGCGTCAACCCTATCGCTCGTGATAGGGGATGCTTGTTTTTGACTATGAGGCAGGGTTGCTAGGGAAGAACCAATGATAAATAATTCACGTTGAATCGTTTTGAGCAGTTGACACACTTCAGCATCATCGCAGAATGAACGCGCTAATCCCATTACGGAATTTAATTCGTCAATGGTACCACCTGCTTCAATACGTAGATGACTTTTTGATACACGGATACCACCAATAAGTCCAGTTTGTCCGTGATCACCTGTTTGAGTTGAAATACTTGCCATAATGATGTAAATTTAAGGTTAAGGTCAAATTTTTTGATGGAAAAACCAGTAAGCGATAAAATCAATAAGGTTTTTTAGATAAATCGTTAAAGTTTGTCATAAAATATAATTCCAATGTCATGGAATGTCCTGCAATTTCGTTCCTCTTCATAATAGCAATTTTTTCTGATGGTTACCTTTCACTCTGAAAATTGTTTTCTCTCTCGAAAAGATATTTATGAATAGTTACACTGTTTTGTTCATTTAAACTTATGCACATTGACTTAATTTGTATTGGGCAAAAAATGCCCTCATGGGTAGAAAGGGGTTTTAATGAGTATAGTAAACGCTTTCCTTCTACATGTACTTTACAATTAATTGAAATTCCTTTACGTAAACGTACTAAAAATGCTGATTTAATTCGTTTGCAACGCAATGAAGGTGAACAAATGTTAGCAGCGATTACTAAGAGCGCGTATGTCATAGCTCTTGATGAGCAAGGGCAAACTTGGAATAGTTTGCAATTATCCGATCAATTAGCACATTGGATGCAGGAATATTCGAGTGTCGCTTTACTGGTAGGTGGACCTGAGGGTTTATCACCGAGTTGTTTACAACGGGCACAACAACGTTGGTCCTTATCGACATTAACTTTTCCACATTTGATGGTACGAATTCTCGTAGCTGAACAATTATACAGAGCATGGAGCTTATTAAATAATCATCCTTACCATCGAGGTTAATGGTTAGGAACAATCATAAAATATCTTCCCGTTTGATATCGTCATATTTATTATGCCACCCAATTTTTTTATCATTAACTATTAATCATTAATGAACCTATCTGGCCCTATTCAAAAATGCAGAATCCTAAAGAAAAATTGTTTGGTTTTTGACAAAAACACGAGCTTTAAGAAATCCGATTTTTCAAAAAATCGGATTTTTAAATTAAAAACGAATAGGCAGGATAGGTTCATCATTAATCATTAATCATAACCATTAAAATCATGATTTATCTTGCTTCTCTTTCCCCGCGCCGTTGTGAATTACTTAAACAAATTAAGCTTCATTATCAACAAATTGCCGTAACTGTTGATGAAACGCCACTGCTTAATGAAATGCCACAAGATTATGTGAGTCGCTTGGCTTTAGCAAAAGCACAAGCAGGATGCTTAGCACTATCACCAACATTCCCCGTATTAGGAGCTGACACGGTGATAGTTTGTCATGGGCAATTATTCGGTAAACCCGTTGACGAAGAAGATGCAAAACATAAATTAAGACAATTATCAAATGGTAGCCATCAAGTGATGACAGCAGTCGCTTTAGTGACAAACACAATTGAACGGGTGCGTTTGAATATTAGTAAGGTATCTTTTTGTCAATTGACGGAGGCTGATATACAAGCTTATATTGCAACGGGTGAGCCCTTAGATAAAGCGGGGGCTTATGCTATTCAAGGATTAGGCGGTGTTTTTATTAAGCGTATTGAAGGAAGTTATTCAGGCGTGATGGGCTTGCCTTTGTATGAAACGACAGCATTATTAGCTGAGATTGGTATTAATATTCCAACTGGGTGGTAAAATAGTATTATACTTTGAATTGATTGCCACAGAATAATATCAAAAAAAGGAATAAATAATGGCAAATGAGGAACACGTAGCTATTCTCCAACAGGGAGTTTCAGCGTGGAATAAATGGAGAAAAACAGCCAGTGGTACTTGGCCCGATTTATCGGGGGCCAATTTGGTTGGACTTAATCTGACTAATGCCGATTTTTTTCGGGCCAATCTCAGTAAGGCAGATTTGAGTCATGCCAATTTTTCAGGTGCGAATTTGTCCGGTGCTAACCTCAGTGAAGCCAATTTGAGTGAAGCCAATTTCACCAAAGCGAATTTAAGTGAAGCTAATCTTTGTGAAACCTATCTAGCTAAAACTAATCTAGCTGATGCTAATTTGGCGGAAGCCAATTTAATGAAAGCGTATTTGATTGAATCCTTTTTACCAGGGGCTAACCTATCTGAGGCTAATTTATTTAGAAGTAATTTATTTGAATCCGATTTATTTCGTGCTAATTTGACAGGAGCCAATTTGTTTAAAGCTAATTTGACTGAAGCTAATTTAATTGAAGCCTACTTAGTGGGGGCTAATTTGTTTAAAGCTAATTTAAGCGAAGCGGATTTGAATGGCGCAAAACTTGATGATGCTTGTAAGGATTCTTTAAAATTATAATATTATAAATAACTATAATATATTAATTAACAACAACAAAAAAGATTAAAGCTTGATACACGCCATCCATGCCCTCATTATGTAGGAAACGTTTTTGAAACGTTTTTAATTTATCCCATAACTCAAAGGAAATTTTTTGATGAAAAAATATGTTTTACCGAGTTTAATTTCACTCGCACTGAGCAGTGGCTATGTCTTAGCACAAACAGAGTCTGCAGCGGCAGCACCGGAATGGACTCCTCCTACAGCAGAACAAGCGGCAGAACAAACACCTGCTCCGACAGCGGAGCAAGCACCAGCCCCGGCGGAACCTGAAACATCAGCCCCACCTGCGATGCAAATGCCTGATTCTGAATTGATACCACCGCCGCCGCCTCCAGCACCGCCTCTCCCTATCGCACCGCAACCGCCATCAGGTGCCACGTCACCATCTGATGCTGCCAAATCTTTCCATGAAATGAGGGAAAAAAGGGATAGCCTGTGGCAAGAAATGCAAACGCTCAGGCGGAATATGAACCAAGCCAAGTCAGATGAAGAACGGCAACAGTTAAGGGAACAACTTCAACAAAATCGCCAAAGTATGCGTGAATTGTTGCAACAAGGTGGTATGCATGGGGGACCTTTTGGCATGGGACGCACTCCTGGTTGGGGTGGTCCACAAGGACCAGGACACGGTTACTATGGCAAAAGACCCATGCCACCTATTGGTCCTGGAGCACGCGGTTTTGCTCAAAAAATGCCGCCAATGCCTGGTGGACATCCAGCAAAGATGGAGCAGCGTTTGGAAAACATCGAAAACCTGCTCAAAGAAATTGTAGAATTACTCAAAAATAAAAGTGACTAAATAGTGCTTAATGATTAATGGTTAATGGTGAATTGGAAAAACTTTTATGAATTTTCCAAATTCTATTAGATTTTTAAAGCAGCACAATTAATCATTAATCATTAATCATTAATCATGATTCATTAACTAATCATTAACAAAAAAACATGAAAGAAAATATAAGGGAACAATTAAGAGAAAACTTATTGTCAGGCAGCACTTGGTTACGCGGATTTTTTATGCTGGTGTATAGCTTTATTTGTTATATTGCCATTATTATCACGGCTATCGTCATATTATTTCAATTTGGTGTGGTGTTAATATCAGGCAAGCCTAATGAACGTTTACTTCCCCTAGCTCAAAGTCTCAGCCTATATATTCATCAAATCTTTAATTACCTTAGCTACATTAGTGATGAAAAACCCTTTCCACTTAGTAGTTGGCCCGCAGTAGATGAATATGATACCAGCCCGGTTGTTGTCAGTCTCCCCAAAGAGTCAGAACCGCCACAGAAGGATGAATAATTAATTGTGAATTGTGAATGGATAAAGTTGAATTATCACTGATTGATGATTCTATTGATATTCAGGAAAATATTTTTACCCATAAACGGGCAAGTTTCATAAGGAGGCTGCCTTTACAATGAAATATTTGACGTAGGGGCGAACCGTTCGTTATCGCCCTTTGATATGATTTTGATGAACATCTAAAGAACGTTATAAAATTCTGTGTTCATGTCTGCTATTCCCAATTTTTGATCCCATTCCCCATTCACAATTATGTCCCATTTCGTTCATCTACATTTACACACCGAATATTCCATAATTGATAGCCTCATTCGCATTAAACCCTTAGTGAAAACAATGCGTGAGGCTGGAATGCCCGCCGGGGCAATCACTGATTATAGTAATCTGTTTGCCCTGGTTAAATTCTATCGCGCCGCACATAAGGAAGGAATTAAACCCATTATTGGTGTCGAGGTACAGCTTCCCCAGGAAGCTGAACCCTCTACCCGTCTGGTCCTATTATGTCAAAATCATACAGGTTATCGTAATCTAACCCGTTTAGTTTCGCGTTGTTATACCGAAGGGCAAAAAGACGGTATTCCTTATTTACACTATCAATGGTTAGACGGCGCAACGGAAGGTTTAATTGCTCTATCTGGGGGGCGCGAAGGTAATATAGGACAAGCCCTGTTAGCCGGACATAGTCATTTAGCGCGACAACGCCTGGATAAATGGAACGCCTGGTTTCCACAGCGTTTTTATTTAGAATTGCAACGTACCGGACGACCCCACGAAGAAGAATATATCCACGCGGCTGTTGAACTTGCTATAGAAAGCGGTGTCCCGGTCGTTGCAACCAATGATGTCTGTTTCCTAAACAGTGACGATTTTGAATCGCATGAGGTGCGCGTGTGCATTCACGACGGTCTTATACTGGCAGATCAAAATCGTCCCCATCGCTACAGTCCCCAGCAATATTTGCGAACCCCACAGGAAATGGCAGAATTATTTGCCGATATACCAGAAGCCATTGAAAACACCTGGCAAATTGCCCAACGCTGCAATTTAGAATTAACCCTGGGCAAAAACTTTTTACCTGATTTCCCCATTCCCCAAGGGCAAAGCGTTGAAGAATATTTTCGCAACCAAGCTCGCATTGGTTTAGAAGAACGTTTAAACACCCTTTTTGACAAAAGCAATGAAACCTTTACCGAGCAACGCCGCCCTTATGATGAACGGTTAGTCCTGGAACTTGACACCATTATACAAATGGGCTTTCCCGGTTATTTTTTGATCGTAGCCGATTTTATTCAGTGGGCAAAAGAAAATAATATTCCAGTGGGTCCTGGTCGTGGCTCCGGTGCCGGTTCATTAGTCGCTTATGCGCTTAATATCACCGATTTAGATCCAATTCACTATGAACTCCTATTTGAACGCTTCTTAAATCCTGAACGGGTTTCGATGCCCGACTTTGATATTGATTTTTGTATAGAAGGTCGCGACGATGTTATTAGCTATGTTGCAAAACGCTATGGGCGGGAGCGCGTTTCACAAATTATCACTTATGGCACCATGGCTGCTAAAGCGGTCGTGCGGGATGTCGGGCGCGTATTAGCACACCCACACGGTTTTGTTGATAAAATTGCCAAACTCATCCCCTTTGAACTCGGTATTACCCTGGGTAAAGCACTCGAAAAAGAAGATACTTTACGCAGCCGCTACAAGCAAGAAGAAGAGGTGCGTGCCTTAATAGATATGGCGCGTAAGCTTGAAGGACTGACTCGTAATTCAGGTAAACATGCTGGGGGAGTGGTGATTGCACCTAGTGTCTTGACCGATTTTACCCCTCTTTATTGTGAAGAAGACAGTACCGATTTAATGACTCAATTTGACAAGGGCGATGTTGAAGCCGTTGGCTTAGTCAAATTCGACTTTTTAGGGCTGCGAACCCTAACGATTATCAAATGGGCTTTACAAACCATTAATCATTTTGCTGACCGTCCCATTGATATTTCCAAAATTCCCCTTGATGATCCTGGTACTTATAGTTTACTTAAACGGGGTGATACAACGGCGGTTTTCCAATTGGAATCTGGAGGTCTTAAAAAACTGATTCGGCGAATGCGCCCGGATTGCTTTGAAGATATTGTTGCATTAGTCGCTTTATACCGTCCAGGTCCTTTACAGTCGGGCATGGTAGATGATTTTATTGAACGTAAACAAGGGCGTGCTAAAGTAGAATACCCGCACCCCGATCTCGCCCCCATTTTAAAACCGACTTACGGTGTCATTGTCTATCAAGAACAGGTGATGCAAATTGCTCAAGTGTTAGCTGGTTATACGTTGGGGGGTGCTGATTTACTCCGTCGTTGTTTGAGTGGAACAACTGAAATCGTTGATGCCAGTACCGGGCGTTTATTGACTTTAAGTGAAATTGCGTTATATCCAAAATTTTGGTTAGGACGTAATATTTTCACCTTAGATTTAAAAACACAAAAGATAACTCAACAGCCAATCACTGCAATTTATCCTAATGGCATCCGAGATGTTTGGGAAATTATAACTAAAACCCATCGCAAAATTCGAGCAACGGAAGATCATCTCTTTTACACCTTATTAGGATGGAAACCGCTAAAGGCTTTTCAAATTGGAGATCGTATTGCTTTAGCTAAAAACATTCCTATTACTCATAATAACGAGATTTCAGATGCTCAAATCAAATTAACAGCTTATTTAATTGGTGATGGACATCTCTGCCCCCAAACATCATCTCGTAGTTACTTTTGTAATACTGATCCTGATTTAATTGCTGATTTTAATCTCTGTGCGGAAGAACTTTTTGGTTATCCTGCACCTATAGATTATCAGGTACATCCTGGTCATAAAACAGTCGCATACGCTAGAATTGGTTTTGTTCCAGAATTTAAGAGTTGGGTAGATTGGCATATAAAACGTGCTTATTCTAGAGATAAAGAAATTCCTATTTGGGTGTTTTCATTACCTAAATGTCAATTACAATTATTTTTGGGAACGCTATGGTCAACGGATGGTAGCTTTGACACATTGATTGGACATGCTGATTACAACTCAACTTCCAAAGTGCTTATTAGACAAATTCAGCATTTACTATTGCGTTTAGGGATTGTTGCTCTTTTTAATCTTAAAAAAGCAATATATCGAGGCAAACCATATATTTCATATCGAGCACAAGTAACTGGGCGTGAGGATATGCTTAAATTCTGTGACTCAATTCAACCTTCGTTGAGTCGTTACAAATGGAAAAAGGCTCAAGCTTGTTATTTTGTTATTAAAGATAAATCACGAAATCAGTCTAAACATACTATTCCAGCGGATGTGATTAAACTAATTGCATCTGCCAAATATGCCAGTGGTATGACTTGGGCTGATATTGATCAAGCCGTTGACGCAAAAAAAGGCTCTATGGCTTCTGCTTTAAATTTCCAAAAAGCACCAACTCGAAATTTAGCACGCCATAGAGTACGCAATTTTGCAATCGCTCTACAAAATGAACAATTGAGGCACATTGCTGAATCTGAGGTATTTTGGGACGATATTCTTTCTATTGAATATATTGGTAAAGAAGAAGTATTCGATTTAAGCATTTCAGAAACCCACAACTTTGTTGCCAATGATTTTATTGTCCATAATTGCATGGGTAAAAAAATTCCTAAAGAAATGGCAGAACAAAGATCAGTATTTGTTGAAGGTGCTACTAATCGGGGTGTCAAAGAGAAAAAAGCGACTTATATCTTTGATTTAATGGAAAAATTTGCCGCTTATGGTTTTAATCGTAGTCATAGTGCCGGCTACGCCCTCCTTGCCTATCAAACCGCCTGGCTAAAAGCCCATTATCCAGCCGCATTTATGGCTGCCGTTTTATCAGCAGATATGGATAATACGGATAAAGTGATCCCATTGATTGAAGAATGTCGCACGATGAAGCTTAAAGTTTTACCGCCTCAAATCAATGTTTCTCGATACAAGTTCACTATCGCAGATGATCAAAATAAATCCATTCATTATGGTTTAGGCGCCATTAAAGGTGCTGGTGAAGCCGCACTGGAATGTATGATTACTGAGCGTGAAGAAAAGGGAGCTTTTACCGATTTATTTGATTTTTGCCGCCGTATTGATCTCCGCAAAGCCAGCCGGCGCGTGTTAGAACCCTTAATTAAAACAGGGGCATTAGACAAATTAGGACCAAGTAGAGCCGTGATGATGGCTTCTTTAGACGGTGCCATTAAATCAGCAGAACGACATTCTACTGATAGTGCTGTGGGACAAAATGATATATTTAGTTCACTCGCAGGAACGAAAAAACAGACAAAAGAATTACCTTTTGTAAAAAATGTATCAGAATGGGAGCAAGCAAAACGCTTAAATTATGAAAAAGAATGTTTAGGTTTTTATTTAAGTGGGCATCCTATTACACCCTATTTACCTGAATTAGCTAAACTCAAATGTACGAGCCTGATTGAGGTGAAACCAACTAACCATAAACAAACGGTCCGCATCGCCGGTTGGGTGACACAAGTGCGTATGAGTACTAAACACGGTGGTGGACGCATGGCTTTTGTCACTTTAGATGATAGCTCGGCGCGAATGGAAATTAAGATTTTTTCAGAATTATATGCTACTGTATCTCATATTTTGACTAAAGACACCTTATTAATAGCAGAAGGAGAAGTGCGTGTTGATAACTACAACGGCGGTTATAGCATGACTGCCAATAACCTTTTGACTCTGGAAACGGCGCGTGAAAACAAAGCACTGCGTTTAGAAATCACCATATCAGCCCTGCAAACTCAGCCGGAAACCTTTGCACCTCAATTAGTCGCCACTCTCACTCCCCATCTTCAAGAAGAAGGACGCTGTCAAGTATTGATTCATTATCAGCGTCGAGATGCCCAAGTGGAATTAGTATTAGGGGATAAATGGCGAGTGAAACCGGAGGCGGCTTTGATTGAAAAATTAGAAGGGGTGGTTGGAGAAAATAAAGTTAAGGTGATTTATTAGTTTTTTTTGAACATTATAAGAAATCCGATTTTTGTGACAAATCGAATTTCTACATGATATCTTATGTGTTAATGAAAGAAAGTCAACACTATTTGAAAATTGTGGAATGGTCTGAAGAAGATCATTGTTTTGTGGGACAATGTCCTGGTATTGTTGGACCTTGTTGTCATGGGAACAATGAAGCCCAAGTTTATGCTGAACTATGCCAAATCGTAGATGAATGGATTACCATTTTAAAACAAGAAGAAAAAACCTTACCCCCAATAACCGCAGGAAAAATATCGTTGGGCATATTTTAAGTTTGGTTCATAGTGGGAATGCACAGCTAAAAGATTTATGCGTGCCTACTTAATTAAAAAATTCGATTTTTGTGAAAAATCGAATTTCTACATTATAATTTTTTAATTTCTTAAAGTATCGGAGCAACCGGTGGAAAAGATAACAACAACTAATCCCTTTAGTGATAGTCGGGTTGATACCCCCTTTCAAAACCATCTGGATTTAAAGGAAATTTTTTATGATGAATTTGAAAGAGTCAAGTCTGTCTTAGGAGATATCAAGAATGATGTGGAAAACCATCAAAGTAAAGGGGCTATTGTAACCGGCTATCCGGGTACGGGAAAAACGCATCTGATGATGAGGCTGGCAAAGGACCACCTAGAACACAATCGTTTGCTTTTTATCCGCCAACCCAATAATCTCAATTCGGTTTTATACCATATTTATAGCCGAGTATTAGAATCCTTTGTGGAAAAAGTACCTAACAGTTCTTATTCCCAAATGGAACATCTCCTGGCGACTAGTTTTTCTAAAATTATCCATGAAACCTTCCTGGAAATTCGCAATAAAAAATCGACTGGCATTTTTGACTATTTCAGAAAACTCACCGATAAAGACAGATATCTCTTAAAAGAACTATCCGTTGATCCGCTTAATATTTATAAAAAGCTGGGAGAAGATGGGGCGCGTAACAAACGTGAATATTGGCAACGTATTGAAATCATCATTGATGGATGGTGGAAACGGAAATACGGAGATGTTGGCTATTCCACGTCTATTTTGAAAGGCATTGTCAAATTTTGTAGTTATTCAGATGCTAACAAGAAAAAGTTAGTGGGAAAATGGCTGGCGGCTAATGAATTGGAGGCACAAGAATTAAAAAGTGTTGATCTCAAAAATTGGAAAGAAGAAAGCACTAAGGAAGCATTTTCACTTGATGCTATGACCGTGTTTGGTAAATTGTCCATGATGGATGAGCCTTTGATTATTATATTTGATCAATTAGAGGCTTTAGGACTTGACTACAATCAAAATTTGCTCCAAAGTTTTGGCGATTCCGTGAAAGAACTATTTACTTATGTGCCAAACAGCTTAATTATTCTCAACTTGTTTCCGGATAGATGGGAACATTTTAAAGATTTTTTTGATGGCTCCGTTATTGGACGGGTTTCTCAATGTCAAGTCGTCCTCAATAAACCGACGCAAGAACAGCTCAAAAAAATCTTGGCTGTCAAAGCACAAGCGCATGGTACCGATATTGATCAACTGTTTACGCAGGATGATTTGCAGGATATTTTAAGTCAAGAATCTATTCGAGAAGTCTTAAATCGAGCTTCTCATTACTATAGATTCAGAACTCAGGGCATTCCTTTACCCACGATTCGTCAGGTTAAAAGCTTTGAAGATGAAGTCAAAGAACACCTCAGTGGTATAAAAGAACAACTCGGTGGTTCAAATTTAGAACAAAAAAATTCCAGTTTTGAAAATGAAGTGAGAGAAGGATTCAAAAGCATTATTAATGAAATAGGGCTTTTGCGACAACTGATGGCATTGAGTCTGCAACATACATCTACTCAGATTGATCCTGCATTGCTTGTTCCTTCTACTAGCATAACGTCACCGGTTCAAGCACTTTCTCTGCAAAAAATGTCGAATGTTCTTGAAGGGACACCACAGCCTATGAGCCAATTGATAACGGATTATCTTGACAGAGAGAGAAAATTACTAGAAGAGGAGTATGAAAAACTCGTCATCATTAGTGACAGTGACGATATTGGTAAACTATTGAACGTGGCAGAAGCATTTAACATGCTCTTTAAAAACGTCGAAGTGAGCTACTTAAAAGTGGGTTCTAGAAAGCTTCCAGAACATGTGCTTATAAAAGCATCCACACAGTCTGTTGTTATCGGCTTTTTGCAGGTGAGCGATATGGTGTTTCCTGCTCGCATTAAGAACTTTAATGGGCTAGTGTTCAATCGAAAAGATTTACACTTTATCCTGTTTAGAGATGTAAGAGAAACCACGATTACTGGCAAAGTGGGTTGTGATGAAATAGAGAAATTGAACAATGCTGAAAATGGTCAGTTTATTTATATGAACAAAGAAAGTAGAATCAATTTTGAACTGATTTATAAACTGATCGTCGATATTCAAAATAAAGATTTTGAAGTCAATTTAGAACACGCCCTCATTACTTTAGAATCTCTTATGAGTGATTATTGGCTGATTCAGATTTTCAAACGCCCTGAAATTTCTTAGGACGAGATATGGCTTGTAGGGGCGAACACACAGGTTCGCCCTCCGAATATGCCGATTTTATGCCCGATTACTACTTTGTCCAGTCATCACAGCTGAACCGATTAAATGTGCTAATCGCAAAGCTTCAGGTACATGTCCCAATCTGGTAAGGCGTTCAAGGGCTTTACCGACTACATCAGGGTTTGCGCCCTGCGTTTGAAAATAAAAGGGCTTTTGCTGATAAATGGGACCTGCTTTATGAATCAAGTTCCAACGTTTAGTGCTATTGGGTAGGTTTTGAAGAGCTTTTTGGATCGCAGCCAAATTAGGTTGTTTTCGCATGACAGTCACACAGGGGCGATTAAGACTGAGGGCTAATTCGGGTAAATCAATAAGATTAAATCCGCCCATCGCTAAGCCGTCAATCAATACTAAATGCACTTGATCATAAAATTTGCTTTTTAAGAGTAATTGGCTCAATACTTCCGTCGCGTCATCGCCATCTTTTTGTACTTTTCCCCATAGCATTCCTTCAAATTGGGTACCTGCACACACGACACCTGCCACATTGACATTAGCCCCCTGATGATGTTCAAAGGGTGCATCATCGAAACCGATAACTCGGAGGATACGATTTTGTTGTAGCAATATTTCCAGTGTTTTCATGTTTCGTTTAAACAACCCCAGGATGTCCAATCACTCAAATTATCATCTTTTATTTCGCTTAGATCAACTATATCCCATTGTTGATTAATAGCAATATATTCTGATTGATTAATTTTTACCGTTTGAATAACGGTACCTTGACAAAAAGGGCAAACATTTTGTCGAGTACGATGAATATGTGTAGGCAATGCGCTAAAATATGCCCACCTCACAGTCAAGATGAGATCACAATCTGGGCAGATTGTTTTATAATAAGTTGGGTGCTGTCTTTTTTTGTATTTAGGTTTGTAGGTTTCCATTTGAATTAACCACTACCACAGGTTCCACCTGTGGTAACTTAAAAATTAAATTTTGATATAAAAACTCACGCTAATTATGCCCTTTATTCCCGTTCTTATTCGTCACCTTGGACTTGTTTCCTATCAACCGACTTATCAAGCTATGCGGCAATTTACCAATACCAGGCATGTAGATACCCTTGATGAACTGTGGGTGCTTCAACACCCGTCCGTATACACATTAGGGCAAGCGGGCAAGCGTGAGCATTTACTCAATACTGGCGATATAGCAGTTTACCCCTTTTGCCGGGATTAATCCATGTGGTTATACCGGCTTAGAAGTGACACAATTACGTGATTTAGGGGTTACCGATCATTTTACTCAAGTTTCTACACAATTTTTGCGCTATTTATTAGATAGCCTTTATCTCAAACAAGGGCACAGCCATTAAGGGCAGACACGCAGGTCTGCCCCTACAAAACACCATATATTCAGGATTTTCGGTGCTAACCTGCGTGTTCGCCCTGACTTAACAATTTCTATTCATAACCACATTTTACTCAAGCCAGGTAGGTTGGGTTAGATTTTTTTGCGCGGCAAAAAAACGTAACCCGACATTTACCTTTTATCTAGGGCCCATAAAGTCTGTGCAACGGCTATCTCATTGAAAAAAGTTAAGTTTGTTCCCGCGTTGAGTATACTGCTCAACATTTTCACAGATTTTATTACAGTGAAGTATATTAATGTTAATTATTAATCTATTATCAGCTATTTCTGAAGCATAATCTGTTAATCGTATCCTATCAAAATTTGGTGGTAAATAAAAATGTAGGTGGATAGTTCGTTCCCCCCATTTTTCAAAATCACTGGAATGAACCCGTTTTTTGGAGCAGAAATACCATTTTTGGGAAAAATGGTATTTCTGCTTTAAATAGTTA
Organism: Gammaproteobacteria bacterium; assembly: GCA_003645255.1. Lineage (GTDB taxonomy): Bacteria > Pseudomonadota > Gammaproteobacteria > Beggiatoales > Beggiatoaceae > QNES01. Next base: position 734 of record QNES01000004.1, on the reverse strand, counting down.
ATCTTGAAACTTTGCGCCTTTGCGCGAAGCGTGAGATAAAATTTAACCGCACAGGTCGAAAAATTTGTCAGGTTTAATTCAACGTTTTGGAAATTATTTTGTGTATATTCCTAACATTTTGGACTCTATAATATCCGATAATTTGTGCTTTAGTTACTTATTGATCTTGACAAACCCTTTCAGGGATGTCATTGAATAGGTTAATTTTAAAATACCTTAAAGGAAATTGAATATTATGATTGTTTTGGGATACAATGGCTTTAGTCATTCAGCCGCGTTTTTTGATATCTACTTTGGAATGAGAGGGATTGACAAGCATCAGCTTGCAGGTCATGATGCATCGGCCGCACTCTTCAAAGATGGCATTTTGGTAGCAGCAGCGGAAGAAGAAAGGTTTTCCAGAATCAAAAAAACCTCCGATTTTCCAAAAAACGCTATCAATTACTGTCTGGCCGAAGCAGGTATTTCATTAAAAGAGGTGGACTACATAGCCATACCTTGGGATTTTAATGAACAAGTGGTAAGTGAAACTGTTAGGGATATATTTGGTGCTGACCTAGGTGGACTTTCAAAGCAATTTCAAGCGTTTGAGCAGGTGAAAAATATGTATTTTATAGCGGTTCCCGTTTGCATAAAGTACAATTTTAGAGGCAATGTTGAAAGCAGTTTTGTGCATCATCAGGAGTAATTGTTTCTAAAGCATCTGCTAGAGCTTGATAAAGTTCTTCAGTATT
>QNES01000003.1 GCA_003645255.1 Gammaproteobacteria bacterium | reverse complement strand
GTTTTTTAGATAAATCATTTCACAGGGCTTGCGCGTGGGATTGCCCCTACAGATAACATATTCGCAGGTAGGGGCAAGACTGAATGGTTGCCCTTTGTGAAATGATTTATCTGAACATCTATAGACCTGATTGTCTTTGACCTGCCATGTTTGGTTTTAACTTTGATTTGACGAAGTTATTTCATGCACGATCCTTAGTAATAAATCCTCATTCTCGATCAGTCTTTCTAACATTTTAAGCACCTCCTCATCTTCTATCGAGTTTGACGGTAAAAACTTCGTCGGCACGAACCTGATCGGGTTTTGCGTATAACTCAATATTGTGTGAAGTAACAGGATGAATCACTTTCAAGAAGCCAGAGCGAGAGCAACCTGGAAGAAATATCGCTTCCTGAAAGAGTAAAAATCTCGTTTTTTCCTCATGCAAACGGGAACCCAAGTAATATTTTTGTTTCGAGTCTAAACTTTAACGAAAAACATTTGTTATTGGTAGCTGCTGTCCATTAACTTGTAATATGCCGTTTGATAATTGCATTTGGCTATGATAATAACCAGGTTCTTCATTAGATGCTACCAAAAATCCTTTTTTTACCCACATTTTTAGGTATGCTCTAATTGTTTCAGGTGCCAGTGATGAATTGTCTAATAAGGATTGGGGCAGAAATATCTCTAGTTGGGCATTCAGGGCGTTGAGGAGTAGAGTAGGATTAAACAGGAGAAAAATTCCTCCTTCAAACGGTTCCATTTTTACCCGTAATCGAGCTTGTAATTCACCTTCTTGGGTGTTGATGTTCAAACGAGTTAAAGCCAATTCAGGTGATTTGTTCAAAAACTTAAGCCCTAATGGCATTAATTGAAATTTTGCGGCATTGATTCGTTGTGTTAGAGTCATGCCCTGATAACGTCTTTCAGCTAATGTGTTTTTGATATGAGTCAAAGTTGGTAGATGCCAATGACGTAATTCAATATCACCATATCCTGGACCATAGTGATCTACTCCCACCTGCATTTGCTGCAAACCTGTTTTTAGCACAAACGTCAAATATTCGTTGACGACATTATGACTACCAACCAATTCAATTCCTTCCAATTTCACCTGCGGCACCTGTTTACTGATGATCTGTGCATTTGCAATGTTTAAATGCCCCTCACCTTGCATGACATTGTTGTTAGCCGATTGCATATCAGCATTAAATGTGATGTCTTGTATTACTATTTGCCCCTGGTCCGTGTCTAATTGTATTTGGGGGGTATATATTTCAGCTTGTACTGTCGCTACATTTTGTTTAACCTCTATGCTGCCCTGTAAACCTTGCCATTGCAAACTAGCACCATCATCTTCAATTGTTAAGGCGGGTGTTCTTAGCGTACTCAAATTATCGCCATTCATTTCGACTTTTGTTTGCACCTCTAGTAGTACGTCATGATCAAACATTTCACGACTGGGCGATGCCTGAAAATCCTGGGCTAAATAGAGGCGGCTATGAACCACTGTGGGTTGTATTGGCACAAAACCATGTTCAATTTCATGTAAAAAAACAAAATTGGCTTTATTATCAGCCACTTGGTTCTGTTCCGATGTTTCAAAACGAGATTGAGCAACTGAGTGAAACCAGCCACGTTGATAGGTACTATCCAGTAGCTTTAAATTATTCGTGGGATAGAAGGTTTGATTAAAATAACCGAATTGCCGTGAAGCCTCAATCCCCGCGAAATAAGGAATGATAGTCACAATGCCTAATATGAGTGAGATAATGAGCAGTATAATTTTTTTCATAATATCCTTGTGGTATTTTTAAATCTTAATGTATAAAGTTGCCCTTTTCAGAAACACGACTTTTTTCAAAAAGGGTATTTCTTTATTATAGTTTATAATATACTCGTTAACCAAAAGCATTTTATAAATATAATTAATATCGATCCGGTAACACTGAAAAAGCTGATAATGCAATATGACTAAAAATAGACTACAATACCAAAATATAATCGTTTTATTAATAACTGCTACCTTGCTACTATTGGGCTGCCAGCCAGCCTATTATTATACAATGGAACAGTTTGGCGTTCACAAGCGCGACTTGCTAGTGCAGGGGGTTGAAAAGGCGAGTCATGCTCAAGAAGAAGCTAAGGAACAATTCAAATCTGCCCTGGAGCAATTTAGTGCAGTGGTTAATTTTGACGGCGGGGTATTACAACAGAAGTATGATCAACTGAGTTCTGAGTTGAAGAATAGTGAATCCAAGGCAGAAGAAGTTCAGGAACAGATTAATTCTGTAGAAGATGTAGCTAAAGCTCTGTTTAATGAATGGGAAACGGAATTGCAGCAGTATTCCAACAAAAACATGCAGAAAATCAGTAAACAAAATTTGACAGAAACACGTCAGCGATATGCCAAGCTCATCAGTGCAATGAAGCGTGTTGAACAGAAGATTGAACCGGTATTAAGCACGTTTCGGGATCAAGTGCTGTTTTTGAAGCACAATTTGAATGCTCAAGCCATTGCTTCGTTACAAAGTGAACTCGTTTCGGTGGAATCAAGTGTGGCTTCACTTATTAGTGAAATGGAAGTTTCTATTGCTGAAGCGGATACGTTTATCCATGCGATGAGCCAGAAGTGAGTATGTCGTGATAGAACAAATGGGGCAACCATAGTGGTTGCCCAACTCCCAAAATCACTATTAATTTAGGACGACCTAAAAAGTCAGTGAAGCTTTAGATTTTGCTAATTGACGTAATTCTTTAGGTTTCAGCAGCCAACCCAGTTCTGCTTTTCCAGCTTTCACCTCCTCAATAAATTCTAATAAACACGCCCCTCCTTTTTTTAGGAATATCCAGTCATTTAATTGTCTGCTAAGTAGCCAAGCAGTCAATTCTCCTAAATCTGGTTCGTGTCCAACTAAAGCAATCGTTTGTATGGTTTGAGCCATTTTTTGTAAATAGGTTAAGATTACTGATTCTGAACCGGCGGGGGCTAGGGCAGGTAAAATTTTAAGTTTAGCATTAGGATAAGCAGAAGCAAGCAAAGCAGCGGTTTGTTTCGCGCGGATTAATGGACTGGTTGTAATGCAGTCTATTTGAGGTACGAGGTGCTGTAAGCCCTGTATATTTTGATGCATTTTAGCTTTGCCCTTACTGGTTAATGGACGTAGTGCATCCGGTTGATTCGTGTTGGCAAATTCTTCACGATCTTCAGCAGGCGCATGGCGTATAATGAGTATTTGCATATTTTTAATGGTTAATGGTTAATATTGAATCAAACCTGACAGGTTTTAAAAAGCGGTCAGGTTTATTAGCGTTCACGTAAAGCACGTTCTTGTGCTTTTTTAATCGGTTTAAGTAAATAATCTAGTAGGCTTTTTTTACCTGTTAAAATATCCACGTTGACGGTCATCCCCGCTATAATGGGCAACGGTAATTCAATGGTTCCTAAATAATTGCGTTCTGTACGTAGGCGAATCAAGAAAAAGGGTTCACCGCGCTCATTGATAATCGTATCAGCACTGATATGTTCAAGGGATGCTTTTAAACCACCAAAAATTGAAAAATCATAGGCAGTCAATTTAATCATTGCCATTTGCCCCGGATGCAAAAAGGCAATATCAGAAGGGCGAATTTGTGCTTCAATGAGTAAACTATCTTTTAAGGGAACGATTTCTACTAAATCCATGCCCGGTTGAACGACACCGCCGATAGTTGTGACTTTAATTTGTTTGATTGTCCCTTTCATGGGTGAACGGACGGCGGTGCGTGTGACACGATCTTTGAGCGCACGCTTAGATTCAGACATACGCGATAATTCAGCCCTGATTTCATTGAGTTCAGCTAAAGCTTGTGTGCGGAAATTTACTTTGATTTCTTCAATTTTATGATCAGTTTCAATAATAGCAGCTTCAACACGCGGAATGCTTAGGCGAGTATTTTCTAGTTCAGCTTTCATAAGACTGGCTTCACGTTGTAAACGCAATAATTCAACTTCTGACATGACCCCTTTTTTAACCAGCGGGTGAGTAATTTTCAATTCTTTTTGAAGGAAGTCATAACTATGTTGTAAGTGGCGTTGTTTGGATTTTAATTCTTTAATTTCATGTCTTTTTTGAGTTTGTTGTTGGTTTAAAATTGCAATGCCTGCTTGTAATTCCTGTTGACGCGATTGCGCTAAAGCGCGTTCATTGAGAAACAATTCTCGCTTTTTCCATTTTGGAGATAATTTAAACGGTTTTCCCTGATATTCTGCGATTAAACGGGCTTTTTTAGCTTCCATCGCTGAAGAAGTCACTTGGCTTTCACGGTAAGAGGAGGAAAAGCGAGTGTCATCAATCCGTAATAACACTTGACCTTTTTTAACAATTTCGCCTTCTTTCATTAAAATTTCTGAAACGATGCCCCCTTCCAGATTTTGTACAACTTGTACATGGCTTGATGGTATGACTTTACCGGTTCCACGAGTGACTTCATCAAGTTTAGAATAATAAGCCCAAACGCCGGCACTGGCAAAAAATAATAGCGTTATCCATAAAATTAAATGGCTAAAACGGGAAGGCTTACTATCTAAAAAATATTGATATTCTCTCGCCCGTTGCCCGAATAAATCTTTCATGTCGATATGCCTGATAACACATTGATTTATAACATTTTTATATAATTATTAACTATAAAGGTTTCGGTTCAGCAATCCAATAGCCTTGCACATAATCCACCTGAATTTCTTTTAATTTATCAAGCGTCGCCTGGTTTTCGACACTTTCAGCAATAGTCTGTATTTGCATAAGATGAGCTATATCATTGATAGATTTGACCATGGCATAATCAACTGGATCGCTGATGATATTTTTAATCAAGCTACCATCAATTTTTAAAAAATCGACAGGGAGATATTTTAAGTAAGCGAATGAGGCGATACCCGTACCAAAATTGTCTAGCGCAAAACGACAGCCCAATTTTTTAAGGGCAATTACAAAATCCAAAACACCTGTTAGATTGTTAAGAACCGTCGTTTCGGCGATTTCAAAGCAGAACTTATGTGTGGAAATTTCACTCTCTTCAAGATAATTGATAATCGTTTCCAAAAAAAGGGAATCATTGAGTGAATAACCTGAAATATTAATTGTGATTAAAGTTAAGTTATCTAAATGCTGAGGCTGTGTACTTAACCACTTAAGTATTTTAGCGATCACCCACCGATCCAAGGAAGGCATTAAATTATAACGCATAGCAGCAGATAAAAAAGCCCCTGGGGGAACTAAATGCTCCTGTTGATCATTCATGCGTAGCAAGATTTCATAACAATCATTGACATCATTGTGAGAAGTAAGAGGAGTAATAGATTGATAAAATAAATAAAATCCGCTGTCTTTTTCAAGATTGTCGTTGATCATAGAAACCCATTGTATATTATGAGCTGATGGCATTTCATTATCTTCTTGATAAATATGAACACCATTACGACCAGCATTTTTTGCGGCATAACAAGCGGTGTCAGCCATCGCTATAATGCTTTTTGGGTTGTCCATTAACACCGAAATCGCTACTAAACCGATACTGATGCCGATACTGAAAACCCTTTTTTCTTGTTCTTCATTCTGCCAAAAAAATCTTAAATTTTCAATCCCTTTACATAAGCTATTAGCAATATCTAAGGCGTGTGATAAAGTGCAATGTTCAAGTAATAAACCAAATTCATCTCCACCTAATCTGGCTAAGGTTGCTTGTGTAAAGGAAGTGTGCCTGTTTACAATTTCTTGCAATATCAATGCAACATCTTTTAGTAGTTGATCACCTGCTTCATGCCCACAAGTATCATTCACAATTTTAAAGCGATCTAAATCCATATATAGCAGGGCATGTTGAATATTTTTATCACGCGAACCTTCTAAGATATATTTAAGTTGAATTTGAAATTCAAGTCGGTTGTATAAACCTGTCAGGGCATCGTGCTTAGCTTTATAGGAAAGTTCTTGGGTCATTTTGCGTGTTTCAGTCACATTATGAAAGACTAAGACTACGCCAATCATTTGCCCATTGCGGTCTTTAATCGGTGCGGCTGAATTTTCTATGACAAACTTTTTTTTCTGTTGACGGTGGAGCAAAACAATATTTTTTTCTAATCCCAGCATTTTGCAGTTTTTTAAACAATACTGTATAGAAAATTCAATCGGCTGCTGAGTTTTTTCGTGAATAATTGAAAACACTTGGCTTAAAGGTAATCCCTGCGCTTCTTGGGTTGTCCACCCGGTCAAAATCGTTGCCACTGGGTTTAAAAACTCTACCATTCCCTCGGCATCCGTTGTGATTACGCCATCACAAATCGAAGATAAAGTCACTAAAGCTTTTTCTTTTTCCTCAAAAAGGGCTTCTTCAGCACGCTTGGCTTGTAGAATATAGTGAATGCGATTACGTAAAACATCCAAGTTAATCGGTTTAGTAATATAATCCATCGCACCTGCTGCATAAGCACTATCAATCCATTTCCCCTCAACAATAGCGGTCACCATGATAATAGGAAGGTTTTTCGCCTCTGGCAATTGTTTAATTTGACGACAAGCTGTTATTCCATCAAGAATAGGCATATCCGCGTCCATCAGTATTAAATCGGGCTGATGTTTGATAAAGGAATCAATCGCTTGTTGACCGTTTTCAGCTATTTCGACAGTGTAGCCATATTTTTGTAGAACCTGCTCTAATAATTTGCGAATCAAGTGGGCATCATCAACCACTAAAATACATGCTTGGCTATTTATCATAAGTATCCACCTGATTTTAAAGCTGCTTCAAAACGTGCAGATTCGTTTTCTATTTCCGTTAAATTAGCCACAAGTGCTTTAACTAGCTCTTGTTTGGAATGAGTCATTATCAGTTATCTGTTATCAGTTATTTGTTATCCATTTCCAAGAACTTTTCAATGAACCTGGTAGTTAGTATAGAAATCTGTGAAAATTAAAGAATAAAAAAAAAGTATTTTTGACACACCAACATCAATGTGACTTTCGTAGAATTAACCATTACCCACATGTAGGGCATGTCGGATTTTTGACCAATTTCATTTGATTAAATTCCATATTCAAAGCGTCAATCAATAACAACTGTCCAATCAAGCTTTCACCTACACCCATAATAAGTTTCATAGCTTCCAACGCTTGTAAACTACCAATAATACCTACCACAGGTGCTAATATTCCAGTTTGGGTGCAAGTTTCCACCAGTGCTTCTTTGCTGGGATATAAACAACGATAACAAGGACTGTCAGGTATGTCACTACGAAAAACCGTAATTTGTCCTTCCATACGTATCGCAGCCCCCGATACTAAGGGAGTCTGTGTTTCCACGCAAGCTTGATTAATCGCAAAGCGTGTTGGCAAATTATCACTACAGTCTAGCACGACATCTACTTGACTTATTTGCTTTGCTAAAGCATCATGATCTAATTGTTGATAAAGGGGGGTAATTTTAATCAATGGATTTAAAGCTAACAATGAATCACGCGCGGATTCTACCTTGGGTTTACCAATGTCATCTGTGTTATGAATGATTTGGCGTTGTAAGTTAGATAGATCAACAACATCAAAATCACATAATAGTAAATGCCCTACCCCCGCCGCTGCCAAATACATGGCTGCCGGTGAACCTAAGCCACCCATACCAATAATTAATACTTTAGAGTTTAATAAACGTTCTTGATTTTCTATGCCAACCTGGGGCAATAAAATTTGACGACTATAACGTAATAATTGTGCATCATCCATTAAATTATTCTGCTCAAGAAATCAGATTTTTTAAAAATCGGATTTCTACTGATTTGAAAAAATGTTAAGATACTTTATTCATAATTCATATTTACATAATTATAGTTAAGTTTACTATCCATTCACAATTCACAATTCACAATTAACTATGTATATTAGCATTTTTGGCTCAGGCTATGTAGGTTTAGTGACAGGTACTTGTTTAGCAGATGTGGGCAATCATGTTTTATGTGTCGATGTTGATGAAAAGAAAATTGCCCAATTGCAGCAAGGTAAAGTGCCTATTCACGAACCCGGCTTAGAAACCCTTTTAAAAACAAACCTCGCTGCCGGTCGTTTGCAATTTACCACTGATGTTGTCAAAGCGGTCAAGCACGCTGATATTCAATGCATTGCGGTTGGTACACCACCTGATGAAGATGGTGCAGCCGATCTTCAATATGTATTACAAGTGGCTGAGACGATTGGCAAATACATGACCGGCTATCAACTGATTATGGATAAATCTACCGTTCCCGTGGGTACGGCAGATAAAGTACGTGAAACTGTACAAAGGGCACTTGACGCTCGCGCCGTCGCCTGTGATTTTGACGTGGTGTCTAACCCGGAGTTTTTAAAAGAAGGGGCTGCCATTTCAGATTTTTTAAAACCCGATAGGATTATTGTTGGCACCGATCAATCTCGTCCAACTGAAATCATGCGTGAACTTTACGCGCCATTTAACCGGAATCGTGATCGGCTTATTGTGATGGATATTCGTTCTGCGGAAATGACTAAATATGCTGCTAACGCGATATTAGCCACCAAAATCAGCTTTATGAATGAAATGGCTCATATTGCTGAATTGGTAGGGGCTGATATTGAACAAGTCCGTATTGGCATGGGTTCCGATCCCCGTATTGGATTTGATTTTATCTATCCTGGCGCAGGCTATGGTGGAAGTTGCTTTCCCAAAGATGTACAAGCCTTAATACGTTCAGCTCGACAAGTCGGGGTTGATACTCAAATATTACCTGCGGTTGAAACTATCAATCAACATCAGCCACAAGTTTTATTTCAAAAAATTCATAAACATTTTCAAGGGCAGTTACAAAATCGTCGATTTGCATTATGGGGACTCGCCTTTAAACCCAATACTGATGACATGCGTGAGGCACCCAGTCGCAAGTTAATAGAAGCTTTATGGGCAGAAGGTGCTAATATACAAGCTTATGATCCACAAGCGATGTCCGAAACTCAGCACTTATATGGTAAGCGTTCAGATTTAAAATTTTGTGAAACACCTGAAGCAGCTCTCCAGGGTGCCGATGCATTAGTTATTATGACAGAATGGAAACATTTTCGCAGCCCAAATTTTGAACTTATCAAAGGCAATCTAAACCAACCCGTCATTTTTGATGGACGTAACCTTTATGAACCTGAAAGAATGCGCCAACGGGGTATTACCTATTATGCGATAGGGCGTGGGGAACGATTATAATCAAACATAGGAATGAGGTTTTAAGAACTGAAAAAACTTTCAAGCCAAACATGGCAGGTTTTTTAAACCTTTAAACCTGCCAGGTTTTTTAAACCTGGCAGGTTTGTGTTATGCAAATTTTGAAAATTCAGGGCAGAAAAATATTTTGAATTTCCTCTTCAATATCGGGGCAAACTGCTTTACCAATGACTTCACCCAATTTTCGATAGGATTCAAATTGAGCCTCGTTAAAAAATTGGTTGGCGGTTGTTTCGTCAGGAAAACTGGGGTTTTTACGCCGATAGGAAAGCAAATCTTCCGGTTCTTTTCCTGTCATTGAGGTTTTGATATAAAATAAAACCCCATTCTTATCATTGGGATAATGAATAATCCCTTTAACATAGCATTTTGCAACATTCCCATCTTGATCTGGGCGTAATGGTGTCATGTCCAGTTCAATGTTTATCCCCAAATCAATACGGGCTTTGCGTTTCAGATTAGCCAGATCATTTATCTTGTAATCAGGATCGGAAGCCGCATCTGAGGCAATAATCAATCGGCAACGACGCTTGAGTAAAGGATAGATACCGAGGTTTTCGTGATGCGCCCCATCAGATAGGTTGAGTTTAGCATTTTCCTCTTTATTAAGGGGAAAAAACTCTTTCAAAAAATAACGGGGCCATATTGTCAATTTTTTGGCTGCATATTTTGGATTAGGATTAGGCATCCAAACATTCAAGCGAATATTAAATAAAATCATGTAAAAAGCCATCAGGGAATTAGTATCAGTTCCCATGGAAGGACTGGCAGCAGCACCCGAAATAGCCATCGCCGTCGCGAGTTCTGTTTGACCCTTGTTATAGCTTTCAGTATGGTGGTAGCCTGTTGATTCGGCTCCACAATAGAACTTTGAGAAAATAAAGTAATCAGCCATGCGTCCAGATAAATGACGATTTGTAGAACCTTGGAGATTCAAAGTCGCATTAATTAGGTGATAAGGACCATTGTGATGGGTATGGAGTTCCTTGAGGGTTATGCCTTCATTGGACTTAATTTTCCCTTTTTTTCGCTTGATCATATAAGTTTTACTGAGACCATCACGATAAAAAGCATGTTGAGAAATGCTATTGATATTGATCATTAAACTTATAATAAACAGGATCACAGCGGCGAATATTGGCATTGGTAACCACTTCAACACGGATTCAAACGTCCCAGGTAAAAAAGTCGCAAGCATCGGTACAAAGTCATAGACAGTTTCAAAAAAACTTAGTTTCCATAGTATGCGAAAGAATTGGGCAAAAATGATAGGAAACAGTGCGACTAGGGCAAGGAATAACATAACTTTCAAGATGCTTTGTACGAACTGATTGGTTGCCTTTAAACGACCGAAAATAAAAAATAGAATCGCCGCCAATAAGGTGTAGTTCAACAAAGTTAAGAGCTGTTTATCTATCTTGCCATATTCATCCAAGAATAAATAAAAGGTAAAGGTAGTCAATCCCACTATAATAACGAGTATAACGGTTATGACACCTAACCAGGCTTGTAAGCCGGTCACTACTTTGGTATTTAAATTAGAAAACACCGATAATCCGCGAGCAATGATCATCATCCCAAAAGTGTACATTGCCAATTCCAGCAAAAAGTTTATCAACGAATGAAAATTGAAAAAAGTGCTTACTTTATCAAAGTTTCCCTGGGTATAACCTACCACTTCTCCTATTTCATTGAGTTGAGGGATGGCATAAAATACCGCCAGTGGATTTTCAATTAAAAATAAACCATAAGCCGTCAAAATAGCAAAGATAAGCGGTACGATATTGATCAATATCACGCCGGACAAAAACATGGAAATAAAACGCCAAGTATCTAAACTGAATATGCCCCGATCAAGTCCTAAATAGTTTTTGGCGGCTCGCAGATAGCTCACTTCGCGCCGTTCTTCGTAACTATCTGGCTCAGACAGTAGTTGATAATTAACCTCTTGGTGTTCATCTGACTCACTGTCACGATGAAAACGAAATGGAAAGTGTCCTTTTTTCGAGGACGAATCTGTCGATGCTTCAGAATTAGTCAATAAAGAACTCAAACATGAACCGATATATCCTCCCCCGGAAACGGTAGAAAGATAGTCGCAATAACGTAATATTCCCCCTTTATCAAGCCCTTGAAGTAAACCTAAGTTAAAGGTGGCAGAACGAACACCTCCACCGGATAATGCGAGTCCCACGAGTTCCGCATCATTACTAATTCTCACGTCAAAACGGGGAACTTCGGACTGATTCTCAGAATTTTCACTGAGTTTTTCCAGTTCTTGACGTATTCTGTCGGATTCTTTCTCAACTGTTTCCGTGGCAATATTCATCGTCTCACGCTTGGTTTTCACATATTCCATTTCTGCTAAATAAACTTCAGCAAAAGAGCGTGTGTAATCAGGAAGTTTTGTCGTCATAAAATACCTTTTTTTGGATAATAAATCTTATTCAAAACTAAACTTGGCTTTAAAGTTATGGGATAATGACAAAGTAGGAACAATGTTTAGGGCGCAATATCAACAAAGCACTTTCATTCATCATGATAAACTCCATCCCTCAATGCGATTTGCCCCTTTTGCCAACGTCTCTTCTACCTGTGTAGAGATATTCTTTTGACCGCTGCGTCCAATTCCAATAAAAGAATATTTTCTAGGTGGTTGAGCGTCTGTAGATTGCAAATACCGTTGTAAAGTCTCTTTGACGAGCGTTTCTACCGTCGTTAATTTGCGCCTTGCAATCATTTCTAATTCAGCGAAGATCTCTTCTTCAAGTGTAATCGTTGTCATGATTTTTCCCTATTGATAATTAAAAAAACAAATTAAATCAAATAGTTAAGTAGGTACGGTCTTTGTAACGACTCAACTCAGCCTTAACGTGTTAAAAATACTATTTTTCAAAAATAGTATTTCTATCAAATTAGAAAGCAAATTTTTAAAAAACTGGGTTTCTTCCCGCATAAGCGGTTATTTTTGAAGCACAAGTGCCCGAATCTTCTGCTCCAATTCATCTACTAAATTTTCATTTTTAACTTTGTGTTCGGGTTTACCATTAATATACAACAAATTATTGGGTGTACCGCCAGTGATAGCGATGTGTGTTTCTCGCGCTTCTCCTGGTCCATTCACCACGCAACCCATTATTGCTACATCTAGTGGCTGTAAAATGTCTTCAAGACGGCTCTCTAATTCATTGACGGTTTTTATGACATCAAAGTTTTGCCGGGAACAAGAGGGGCAGGCAATTAAGTTGATGCCTTTTTGACGAAGGTGGAGACTTTTTAAAATATCAAATCCGACTTTGATTTCCTCGACTGGATCGGCTGCCAGTGAAACGCGGATCGTATCGCCAATGCCATCTGCTAATAACATTCCTAAACCAATAGCAGATTTAACAGCACCTGCGCGAAAGCCGCCGGCTTCTGTAATGCCTAAATGTAGCGGTTGTTCAATTTGTGTCGCTAGTTTTCGGTAAGCTGCGACAGTCATAAAAACTTCTGAAGCTTTAAGGCTAATTTTAAAATCGGGAAAATTGAGTCTATCCAGAATTTCAATATGGCGTAGGGCTGATTCAACTAGGGCATCAGCGGTTGGTTCACCGTATTTTTTCTGTAAGTCTTTTTCCAAAGAGCCTGCATTGACACCAATACGAATGGGAATATTTTTATCTTTAGCACAATCCACGACCGCTCGGACACGATCTTCGCGCCCAATATTGCCAGGATTAATGCGCAAACAGTCTACCCCTAACTCAGCCACTTTCAGGGCAATACGATAGTCAAAATGAATATCTGCCACTAACGGGATATTAACCCGTTTTTTAATTTTTCCAAAGGCTTCAGCCGCTTCTAAAGTAGGGACGGCAACTCGTACAATATCAGCACCGACATTTTGCAGAGCTTGGATTTGTGCTACGGTATCTGCTACATTGCAGGTGTCCGTGTTAGTCATACTTTGTACTGAAATGGGTGCATTACCCCCCACTGCTACTTTGCCAACCTGAATAGGTCGAGAAGGACGGCGGGTAATTTTAAACGAAGAAAGCATTGTTATTTACCTTAATACCGCAAAAATAAATTATTCCAGATAGAAACCAAGTTTCGAGGTTTAAGTTTTTTTCAAAAGATTCAAACCTCGAATTTAAAAAAACGGTTTTTTTAACCCAGGGCTTTGGCTGCCAGGTCAAATCAATTTTTCTATTCAGCACCTATCGTGAATTTCAGCTTTTGACTTGGGTAGGCTTTTATATTTTGGGTATTGCCCTGATATTCAATATCTACACCTGTATTACCTACCTTTAGCTTAAACGGTGGTATACCATTCAAAGACAATCTCTTACCTGCATTGCCAATACCTTCATATAACTGTTCACCTGTTTTGTCGGTGATTCTCATCCATACTCTCTGTTTAAAAAACACACGTATCATTTCTCCTTTTTTATTCGAAGGGAGGCTTGATGCGCTATCATCAGCTTGAATAATACTCACCACCGCAGGCGGAGATTGCACTGTCGTTGTAGAAACTATGATACCCTGTTCACTGTATTGAGTGGTTTTAGGTTCATCAGTCTCTGTGGTGTGGTCGGTATTCATTCCCACCATCTGATCAAAATCGGCATTCCATGACGAATCATGGGGTCCGATGGGTGTGCCTGCGATAGGAGTTTCATCAGTAGCCGTGCTTGGTGGATAAAACTTCCACAATGCCATCAAAGTCATCAAAGTAACAATAACAACAATCGTGGCAACGGTAGGCCATAAATCCTGGCTACTGGTTTGTTTGTTTCGCTTTAATGGGGCAGCTTTGAGGGAGGGTGCCGATGTATGCGGTTGCTGATCAAAAGCCACCATAATAGATTCCGGCGCTATATCCATTAACTTAGCATAATTACGCAGATAGCCACGGACAAAAATGGTGGGGGGTAATCCCTGATAATTATCCATTTCAAGTGCTTCAATAACACGGGAATCTAAGTAAAGCCGATCAGCGACATGTTTAAGTGACATATTGTTTTGCTCACGCGCTTGGCGCAAACATGTTCCAGGTGATTGGATATGGTTCTCATTATCAAGCTGGGTAGAAACCTTATCACTAACTTCATTGTGAGGCTTTTCAGCGTCGTCGCTTTTTTTGAGAACATCATTGCCCTCTTTGACATTACCTTCTTTAGCTTCATTCATGACGCTATTTTTGGATTCGTGATGGGGAATTTCAATCTCTTTATGATTGCTGTCCATCAATTTATCGGCATCAGTTGACTCATTATGCAAGTCATAGCCGCTATACTTGTCAATGTCATCGGGCTTATCAATTTTGTCATGTATGAGGGCATCGTCCTTTTCAGGCTGATCACCTTTGCTATCAATGCGAATTTCAGTCTCTTTACGATCTAAAGTCTCGTTACCTTCACCATCAAAATTGGAAGAAGGGATGTTTGTTGTCGCGTTCATATAGAACCTCTTATTTATACGAATGAAAGATGAAAAATATCATGATTTATCGTTATTTTTCCAATTGATTAAGCAATTGCGTTTCTGAAGCATCTGGAAAATTTCGCTGTAATAATAACGCATAGCTTGCTGCTGTACTTCTATTGTTGAGAGCACGTTCAATGCGAATGCCCAACCACAATGTTTGAGGCGTGTGTTTGGCAATTTCTATATATCGTTGTAAATATTCGTATGCTTGCGTATAATATTTTTGCTCATAGCTTAACTCAGCCATTCGAAACAATGCCCTTGGAAATTTAGGATTTTTTTGTAAAGCTTGGCGAAAATAGGTTTCAGCTTGAGTAGAATTATGAGCACGTAAAGCACACAACCCAGCATTAGTATAAGGAATTTCTGGCGTTCTATAAACAGGATTTTCCAATGCCATTAGAAAATGTTTGTCAGCTTCCTGAAATTGTTTATGCCGACATAAAAATTGCCCATAATTATTGTGAACGTCTGAACCCTTTGGTTTGAGTATCAAAGCCTTTTGATAATGCTGCTTTGCTTGCTCATCTATTCCTAAACGTTCATATAAGACAGCAATCGCATTATGAGCATCGGCATAATTTGAATCAAGTCTTAAGGCTTTTTGGAACTTATTAAGTGCGATGTCGTGTTTTCCACGCCGCATATATTCTACACCTAATTGTAAATTAATTTTAGCGGCTCCATCGCTTGGTATATAGGTATTATCTTGGACATTTTGCCCACAAGCACTGATTAGTCCAATTATAAAGCACAACAAATATAATTTTCCCAAAAAATTTAGCTTCATTGACAAACTCTCCTATTCAATACTTTTCCTGCTAATTGCCCACAAGCGGCATCAATATCATTGCCTCGGGTTTTTCGCGTCACGGTTATCAAGCCGGCTTGTGTAATAATATCACGAAAACGATCTATGGTTTCAGTTGAGCTACATTGATAATGCGTCTGTGGAAAACGATTGAATGGAATAAGATTAACTTTAGCTGGTAAACCACGCAATAATTTGACTAATGCCCTTGCATGAGCGGGCTGATCATTAATATCCTTGAGCATAATATATTCAAAAGTAATGTGACGACGGTGCAGTTCCCCTGAAATATAAGCGTGACAGGCTTTGATTAATTCTTGCAGTGGATATTTTTTATTAATGGGCATAAGTTGATTGCGTAGGGCATCATTCGGCGCATGTAAAGAAATGGCAATATTGACCGGGCATTGCGCTTTCAATCGTGCCAGTGCTGGTATGATACCAACCGTACTCAGGGTGACACGTCGCCAAGATAAACCATAGCTAAAGTCATCTAACATCAGGTGCAAGGCTTTAACCATAGCATTAAAATTGCTCAAAGGTTCGCCCATGCCCATTATGACAACATTACTAATAAGTGATTTGTCTTTTTTAATGGATTTCGGTAATATAGAATCAGTAGAAATCATCTCGATTTCAGTTTGAAGTCTATGCTCAATTAACCAGAGTTGGGCAATTATTTCGCCCGTACTGAGGTTACGATTAAATCCTTGCTGTGCGGTCGCACAAAATTGGCAATCTAATGCACATCCTACTTGTGAAGATATACATAACGTATTTCTGCTTTCTTCAGGAATGAACACCATTTCAATACTGTTATCACTATCAAGCTGTAATAACCATTTTCGGGTCCCATCCTGTGAAACTTGGCTCATTTTAACTTGAGGCAGGGATATACAAGCGATTTCTTTTAATCGTTGCCGTAATGGTTTGCTCAAATTGGTCATCATATCAAAATCAATAATTCCCAGTTGATGAATCCATTGCATCACTTGCGTGGCACGAAATGGCTTTTCGCCCAGGCTAACGAAAAAAGAGATGAGTCCTTCTCGATCTAAATCCAGCAAATTAACCATTACTTTAATACTCATTAAAATCAATAAGTTAAAAATAATCCAGAACACATAAGATACTAAGCGTATTTGAAATCTGTGAAAATTCATTCAGAAATCCGATTTTTGAAAATTCGATTTATGAACTGCTCAACATTTTCACAGATTTGATTTCAGTTCAGTATATTTCCTTCACATTCCTAACGGGTTCGTGGACAAATTTCTGAAGCGCCAAAAAAGAAATTAATTTCATTTTTTGCCGTTTCCAAAGCATCAGAGCCATGTACAGCATTTTCATCAACCGTTTGTGCAAAATCGGCACGTATCGTTCCCGGTGCTGCGTCTTTTGGGTTAGTTGCTCCCATTAAGTCACGGTTGACATTAATCGCATTTTCACCTTCAAGGACTTGCACCAGAACAGGACCTGTCATCATAAAGTCAACTAACTCCTTAAAAAAGGGGCGTTCTTTATGCACGGCATAAAAGCCTTCAGCTTGTGAACGGGATAGGTGCAGCATTTTAGCTGCGATAATGTGTAAGCCATTTTTTTCAAAGCGCGAATTGATTTCGCCAATCACATTTTTAGCAACAGCATCTGGTTTAATGATGGATAAGGTACGTTCAATAGCCATATTTAATTATCAGTTATCAGTTATCAGTTAAAGTAGGGGCGAACCTGCGTGTTCGCCCTCGTGTTCGCCCTTAATTCAGGTTAAGCTTTCTGGCTTACTGGAATCGCTTCTTTGGTTCCCTTTACATAGAGATACCAATAAATACCGCCAACCAGTCCAGCACCGCTTACAATATTTCCTAAAGTCACCGGCAGGAGATTACCAACAAAAAAGCTGTACATATTCAAGGAGTTTAGATCCCAAGTCGGATGATTGGACATAACAACTTGGGCAATTGTGGGATCTAACTTAGCAACCAAGCCCGCCGGGATGATAAACATGTTAGCAATACAATGCTCAAAGCCGCTGGCGATAAATGCCATAACTGGGAACCAGGCACCTGCAATTTTACCCATCGTATCTTGCCCAGCAGCGACAATCACTACTGCTAAACAAACCAACCAGTTGCATCCTATACCTCTCGTAAAAGCTTCCCAAAAAGTCAGATGGGTTTTTTTATAAGCAATGGCGACCGCATGACCCCCTATTTGACCCCCATGCCCTGACCAAATATCGCTGGTAAACATCATCCAAACTAGGAATAAGCCACCAATAAAGTTGCCAATATAAACGAGCGTCCAGTTATTTAAAACTTGGCTGGTTCTCAAATCTCCGTTTAACCATCCCATGGAAAGGAGGCAATTGCCAGTAAATAGATCTGAACCGGCAACCAGAACGAGGACAAGAGCAATACCAAACACGCATCCCCCAATAAAGCTACTAAAACCGACACCAAAGTACCCAGCCATATCGTGAGTAACGGTTGTCATTAATTGAGCGGCAAAAGCAATATATGCACCCGCTAAAAAAGATGAAATGAGGACCTTGCCTACCGGCATTTTCGTTTTAGTATTGCCGACGTTGATAAAAGCTTGGGCTGTTTCCGCCGGAGTTAGAAAATTTTTCGCCATTGTATAATGTTCTCCTGATGAGTTTTAGTCTGTCGTTGAGAATTCAAAAAAATTTGTGCGGGATGTAATGCCTTAACAGCAATACCATCAGCTATCTGATGACGACAACTCGTTCCCGTTGCAACAATAATGGCATCATCTGCCGCTTGTCGAATTGCAGGGAATAATTGCAGTTCGCCAATCTTCATCGACAAATCATAATGCTCATAACCAAACGTACCCGCCATACCACAACAACCAGTTTGTAAAGCCGTTACCGTCGTACCCGGTAATTGCTGAAGGGCTTCAATCGTACTGTCAATGCCAACCAATGATTTTTGGTGACAATGAATATGTACGATAAGTTGTTGTTTTTTATAACTAAATTGTTTTTTATCAATATTTCCTACCGATATTTCTTGGAGAATAAATTCTTCAAACAATTGAGCCTGTGTACTTAAGATACGCATCTTTTCCCGTTGATTAGCTTCAACCAAATCAATCGCTTCATCTTTCAGCGTCAAAAGTTCTGACGGTTCCAAGCCAATAACACTCATTCCCGATTGGCATAAATCATAACATTGCTTTATAATCCGTTCAAGTGCTTTTTTAGCCGGTTTAAGTAAGCCTTGACTAATCAATAAACGGGGGGAATCCGATAAAAAGATGGGCATAACATGATAACCATGATATTCCAAAAATTGGATAGCCGCTTGTGCTATATGGGGTTCATGGTATTGAGTGAAAATGTCACATAATAAAAGTACAGTCACTTTTGAGTCAAACCTGACAGGTTTAGATAAAGATGCTATGGTAATGGATGGTAATTGACGTTGCTCGGATATTTGTAAAAATTTTTTTAACCAGCGATTTTTAGCCAGGCGATTACTTAATTTAGGAAATAAAGCACCTAATCTCAGCATCAGGGCATAGTGACGCATCAGCCTCGTTTTGAATGGCACCCCTTTTTGATGATAATAATGATACAAAAATTCTGATTTAAGTCGCGCCATATCTACGTTAGCCGGGCATTCTGATTGACACGCTTTACAAGCTAGGCATAAATCCAGGGTTTTTTTCAGTTCTTCGCTGCTAAATTCTTCAATGGGAAGGGCTGAATTGAGGGCTTGTCTTAGTAGATTAGCCCGCCCTCGTGTAGAATAATATTCTTCTTTGGTTACCATATACGACGGGCACATCGTACCCTGCCCCACACTTTTTCGGCAAGTACCCGAACCATTACATTTTTCAGTGGCTGCCCTTAACCCCAGGTCTTTTTCCCAATTAAATTGGGTTTTAAAACTCTTTTCAGGTACAATATTTTCAAATCGTAAATTTTGATCAATGGCTAAATCAGTAATAATTTTATTCGGGTTGAAAATATTATTCGGATCAAAAGCCTGTTTAATTTGTACTAACAATTGATAGACTTCTTCCCCCAACATTTTTTTAACATAAGGACCCCGTACCCGCCCATCACCATGTTCACCGGATAATGAACCTTTAAATTTGGCTACCAAATCAGCTACTTGATCAGCAATACTCAAAAGCGTTTTTTTATCCTGGGGATTCTTGAGATTTAATACCGGTCGTAAGTGCAATAATCCCACCAAAGCATGCCCATAACAGATGTACTGAGTATGATGATTATCCATGATTTTTTGGATTTGACTCACGTAAGCCGGTAAATCCGGCACAGCGACGGCAGTGTCTTCAATAACCGCAATTGCCTTCTTTTCGCTCCGGATTCCCATTAACAAGCCCAGCCCGGCTTTGCGTAAAGCCCAAACCTGTTTCATCTGCTCACCCTCAATGATGGGATAAGCATAACCAAGCCCTTGCTCTTGTAAATGTTGTATCAGTTTTTGGGCATGTTGTTTTAATACGGAACGCTCGTTTTCAAACAATTCAATAACCAATATAGCCCGTGGCTCCCCCTGAATCCAAAAACGATTACGGCGCTGCTCCAAATTATCTTTAGTACATTCTAGGATTCTTTGATCTAGCAATTCTATGGCAGCCGGTTTAAAGGGCAGCATCGCCACCGTCGCACGCATTGATTTGATTAAATCGAAAAAATGTACACAAATCAATAACTTATGTTTTGGTATCGGCACCAATTTTAAGGTGGCTTCAGTGAGCAAGACTAATGTGCCTTCTGAACCACATAGAAAGGGGGCAAGATTGAAAAGTTTGCCATTTTTATACCAGGGCAAATTATCAGCCAAATAATCTAAAGCATAACCGGTATTGCGCCGACTAATTTTGGGAGAAGGATAATGTTCTTTTATACGTTCTTCATTATTTTCAATCGCATTATAAATAGAGCGATAAATATTGCCCTCTAAATCCGCTTGCTTCAATTTATTTTCCAGTTGAACTTGCTCCAATGGTCGAAATTGAACTAATGAACCATCTGACAACACCGCTTCAATTTCAATAACATGATCACGAGTAGTACCATAAAGAAGGGAATGTGGACCGCAAGCATTATTGCCAATCATACCCCCTATCATACAGCGATTAGAAGTCGATATATCCTGGGCAAATTTCAGATTTTTTTTCAAAACGAAAGCATTTAGATCATCCAAAATAACGCCAGGCTGCACACGAATGGTATTATCTTTGACATCACTGAGTATAAGCGTCTGATGACGCGAAACATCAACAACCATACCATTCCCCACACATTGCCCGGCAGTACTGGTCCCCGCCGCCCTCGGAATCAGTGGAATCTGATATTGATTCGCAAATTTGACAATCTTTATACAATCCTGTTTATGTTTAGGGCGAACAACAGCCCTCGGCATTTCTTGATAGATCGAAGCATCTGTCGCATAAAGCCGTCTGGAAGCTAAATCTATTAACAGTTCCCCGTCAATAGCTTGTTCTAATTTATGATAGAGATTATTGGTTTTCATTTAATAATCATATGAATTTACAGTTCAAATATTATATAATTATTATCAATTTCCAAATTCTAATTTTTAAATAACTATGAATATTTCAATTTGGCCTATTTTTTTAAGTCTGATTCTACTACTTAGTAGTTGTAGTCATGTTTTTGCACCCACTCCGATGGTTTTATCTAGTCATCATTTGCATTTTGTAAAATCTGTCAAAACGTGGAAAGAATTTCGTGAACAAAATGTGGTTATGCAAAAATTTGATTACTCTTGCGGTTCTGGTGCCCTGGCAACTTTAATGCACTATTATTTTCAAGATGAAGTCACCGAAAGGGAAATATTACAGGAAATCATTCATCATCTCAACGATGTCGAAATTGAATCTCGTCAAAAAAAGGGTTTTTCCATGTTCGACTTACAACAATTTGCCAAGCGGCGTGGATATCAAGCAGTCGGGGTTAAATTAAAAATGTCTGCCCTGCCCAAATTACGGGGACCAGTATTAGTTTATATCCATGTCAAGAAAGATAAACACTTTGCTATTTTACGGGGCATTAAAGATGATCGTGTTTTTCTTGCCGATCCGAGTCGTGGCAATTTACGTATGTCGATAAGTGCATTTTCTAAAGAATGGACTGGCATTACCCTTGTATTAGGCAAAAAGGGTTTTAATACAGCTACCGAACACCCATTAGCGATTCGAGACGAAGAACTTATGCGGAATGAATTAAATGTGGTTAGATATAGCCGTGGATTATTCGCGGGTTTATAGCGTACTTGAAATTTGTGAAAATTAAAGAATAAAAAAATAGGATTTAAAAAAAAATAGGATTTCTATACTGAGCAACATTTTCACAAATTTGATTTCAGTCCAGTATAGTTAATAAAAATCATTATTAGTACATCATTGGAATAACTTTTGCATATATTTAGCAAAAAAGTACACATTTTAAGTGTTATTTCAAGGAGAATGCTGATGATGTATAACATTTTAAAAGTACTTTCTGGAGCCATTGTGTTGGTTATGAGTGTGAGTTGTACGACTTTCACCCCCACTCAAGCTAAAAAAATACAAGTTGTTTCTATTGGGGATTTACCCAGGGTATTAAATAACGTGAGGCATGATGAAGTACTTATTTTAACTGAAGAAAATATGAAAAATTTTACAGGTGCAGTTGTTATCGAACAACGAGATAGTTCCATAGAAACAGGCAATTTTGTTGGTGATAATTGGGTTAATACTGTTAACTCAAATCTCCATTAAACAATTTATAACAATTTAACCACTTTCAACCCATTTTGGTAGAAGACATATAAAATGTTCAGGTAGGTTCTACCACTTTTTTTTATCCTTTCCCTTTAATCTTTTCCCATTTGTGTTTACAACAGAAACTAGAATAGTTATAATTTGACTGAAATTAATTATCAGAAGTGAAATGTCAGTTTCTTGTTTTGTACAGCAATCTAAATATTCTGTTCTATGAAAATAAAATATCCCATCAAATTTCTATTAAATATCGTTATTTTATCCTTGTTAATCTGGGCAGGCTTAAAACTCTATCATGAAGAAAAGAATGCTATTCATATTGCCTTTGTAGGTCCTTTATCAGGATCAGACGCTACTGTAGGCATTGCCATGAAGCGAGCAGTTCAATTATACCTAGATAGTGTCAATAAACAAGGGGGCGTTAATAAAAAAAAGGTCATGCTTGAGACTTTTGATGACAAAAATGATCCTAATGAAGCCATTATTGCAGCGCAGAAAATTGTGGCAGACAATCGTGCCATTGCCGTTATTGGACATAATTATAGTGCTTGTTCGATCAGCGCGGGAAAAATTTATCAAAAACAAGGGATAGTGGCGATCACTCCCAGTTCTACACACGCTGAAGTCACTGAACATAACAAATGGTATTTCAGAACCGTTTTTAATGACAATTTACAAGGTCATTTTTTAGCCAATTACGCCAAAAATCTTCTACAACAAGATACTGTCAGTATCATTTATAGCAATACGGTTTATGGTTCTCATCTTGCAGAGGTGTTTGAAACAACCTCAAAAGCGTTAAATGTTGAAGTCAAATATAAATGGCAACTAGAACAAAAGAACGAATTAAGACATAATATCGTACAAATCCTTAATGAATTGCGAAGCAAACAGGATGCGGGTCTGATTTTTCTAGCAACACACGCTCCTGAAGGTGTTATGCTAGTAAAATTAATTAAGGATATGAAAATTAAAAATCCACTTATCGCCCCTGATTCTTATGCCAGCAAAAGTTTTTCAGAAGGTTTCAAAAAATATATAAAAGAAAAGCGTACCCTCGGTTATTATACAAGCGATATCCATGTTTCAACCCCCTTCCTGTTTGATACCGCTAATAGAAATGCCCAACAGTTAAATTCCATTTATGAAGAAAAATATGGGGAACAATTGCCCTTGCAAGCATTTTTTGCCGTCGATGCGGCTATTGTGATTCTCGAAGCCATAAAACAAAGTGACTTTCGGGGAAAACCAAAAACATTGAAAATAGATAGAAAAAACATTCGGGATGCAATAACCTTTTTTAATAGCCCTGAACAAGCAATAGAAGGATATACTGGCTTAAATTATTTTGATAGTCGTGGCAATGCCACAAAATCCGTTTTAATGGGTGTTTATAAAAAAAATCATTTAATTTCTACCTTTCAACAGCTCAATCTTGTGCCCTATTATTTGGATGAATATCATCAGCAACCAGCTCCAATATATTTTCTCATTAATAAAAATAAAAAATACATGTACCAAACACATGTCGTTTATACAGGTATACAATTTAACGAGATTAGCGATTTTAACCCCAAAACGTTAACTTATACCCAAGATTTTTTTCTTTGGTTTCGATTTGAAGGGCAGATCAATCCGCAAGATATTGTATTTCTTAATAGCATTGAGCCTATTCCATTAGGTACTCCGCTTGCTGAGGAAACAGTTGGTAAGGAAAGCTACCGACTTTATAGAATAAAGGGGGAATTTAAAGCCAATGTTCATTTTTCAAGAAGTCATATTTTTTCAACCGAATATCGACTCGGTGTCAATTTCCGTCATCGTGATTTAGAACGAAATAATCTGGTTTATGTGAAAGATGTTTTAGGAATGGAACCGGTATATGAAAGTACTTTATTAGATGACAAGATTAAAAATATTCAACAACTAAGTACCTTAAAAGACTGGATAATTAAAGGAGTCGATTTTTTCCAAGCCACCGTCGAAAAAAAAGTTTTAGGTGCGCCCAAATATCTCTTACTTGATCATAGTCTTGAATATTCTACCTTCAATGCAGAAATTTGGATTAGCAATAATGCTGATTTTTATCATGCCATTATTCCCTCTCACTTCACGACGGAGTTTTTTATATTCAGTGCGATTATCACCTTGTTACTGATTTTTTTCAGTTATAAGCAGAAACGGAACATTAAACACCTAAAATATTTATGGTTTTTACAGGCTATTTTTGCGTTTATTTTACTTATATCAACTGAAGTGGTTGTAGAACATTGGATAGCTAATCATAGCCAAATTATTTTTCAGATTAAAACTATCACCATGATATTTGAACTACTCTGGTGGATAATACCGGCTATCTTGCTTAATATCGCTGTCGAACATTTTTTATGGCTACCATTAGAGAAAAAAACAGGACATTCCATCCCGAATCTGGTGCGTTTTTTAGTTTCACTCTTAATTTATTTATTAGCAGCATTGGGTATCGTCGGCTTTGTATTTGAACAAGCTGTCACCAGTTTATTAGCCACTTCGGGTGTGGTTGCCATGATTGTTGGTTTAGGGATTCAAGTTAATTTAGCCAACATTTTTTCGGGCATTGGACTAAGTATTGAGCGTTCTTTTCGCATTGGTGATTGGGTGAAAGTAGGTAATTTTGATGAAGGGCAAGTGGTTAATATGAATTGGCGAGTCACACAAATTGAAACCAGAAAGGGATATATTTTAAGTATTCCTAATAGCACCGTTTCACAATCAGACATCCACAATTTCAGTTATCCTGATAATCAATATCGGTTACGGCTTACCGTGCCAATTGCGACAAACCATGATCCCAGAAAAGTCGAAGAAATTTTCATAAACGCGATACTTTCTGTAGAAGAAGTGATAAAAGACTTTAAACCTGTGATTTGGCTTAAAGATGTCCAAACGGATGCGGGTAAGGAAGAATGGGTAGCAGTTTATATCATCGTTTTTGAAACCAAAAATTATCTTCTCAAATTCCGTACTTTAAAACAAGTTTGGGATAATATTTGGGTGCATTTGAATAATAATGGCATCCTTCCTAAACTGTCACATTATCAAACTGAGGAAGAAACTCAAAAAAGCAATCAAAGTGCCACTTTTCCAATTGAAATCAAACTTAACAAAGTTTTTCAATCAGAAGACTTGCAGAAGATGATGGTAAATCGGACTCGCTAGTGCTATTCCATTCACAAATATGAATCTAACAATTTGCTCATATAAAGAACAAGTCAAAAATTGGCCTCAAACGGGTCGTCATATTCTTGCACAATACGATGAAGAGTCGATTATTGTTTATCAAGCTTATCGAAAAGAAATTGGAAATTTTGCAGCATCAAAAGGATATTTTGGTGGTCCTTTCAGCTATTCAAGAATGAGTTGGATAAAACCCAACTTTCTATGGATGATGTATAGATCGGGATGGGCTACAAAACCTGGACAAGAGATCATTCTTGCTGTTAGAATTTCTATAAATTTATTTGATGAAATGCTTGAAAATGCAGTTGTTTCATCTTTTAATAAAAAGTTATTTCATAGTCAAGATGAATGGAAGCAAGCAGTCAAGCAATCTGAAGTACGGTTACAATGGGACCCAGATCACTCTCCAACTGGGAAAAAAGTTGAAAGGCGGGCTATTCAATTAGGCTTACGAGGCAAAATTCTTGAAAAATATGGAACAAGTCCGATTGAAATAATAGACATAAGCGAATTTGTCTCAAAACAAAGAGAAAATGCTCTGACAATTAATAAATACAGTGTGCTTAAAAATGACGATACGCTAAGATACACCATTGCGATTGAATCATTGGAAAGTTCTGATAATGCCAGACAAGGGCTTTGAGGTGCGCGTGAAGTGGTGATTTTTGACCCCTTTATTGAGCCTATTTTGGATGATACTTGTGTTGAAATGTCTCCTGGAGAAGTGGTTTGTGATCCACTTTGGGTAGTTAAATCCACTTTTCCAGACTCGGTTCCCAAGCCTACGCGTGGCTTGTATAACAACGATGCTTGAATCAATCCCATTCTAACAGTGCCTAATTCATAACATAAAATAGCAAACCAGCGTCACGATTACCGCCCCAATCAAATTTAGAAAAAAACCTTCTCGCGCCATAACAAGAATGGGAATTTTTTGAGAACTCATTATAATGGCATTTGGTGGGGTTGCTACTGGGAGCATGAAAGCAAAACTTGCGCTTATTGTAGCCGGTAACATGAGTAATAGCGGATCATCCAAATTAAGAGAAATAGAGGCACTTCCTAAAATGGGTAAAAGAACATTGGCAGATGCAGTATTACTCGTAATTTCAGTCAAAAAAGTAACCATCAAACAGAGAAAACCAATGATTAACCATAATGGCAAATCAGCTAATAAAACCAGTTGTTCACCTAAAATGTTAGTCAATCCAGAAGCGACAAAACCTTCCGCAATAACCATACCACCTGCCAATAATAACAAAATTCCCCAAGGAATACGTTCTGCCGAAGCCCAGTCTAATAATCCATGATGTTTAGTATCATTGTGTGGTTCACTATCTGGAATGATGAATAGAGCCAACACCGCGAAAATAGCAATTGTGCTATCGCCAATAGTGCCAATTCCAAAATAGTGTTCAAGCAAACCGCCCCAGCCTTTAATTAATACCTCTTGCTCGCCTATTTGCCAGATACCTAACGGGATAGCACGAGTTACCCATAACGTTGCGGTAATAATGAAAACGATAAGAACTCGTTGTTGCGCTTTCGTCCAATTTTCAAGGCGAGGTAAATTAATTGGCTTAGTATTTTTAGAAGGTATTAAGCGAGCTAACCAAAGCCATACAATTGGTAACATTATTAAGGGAATAATACCACCAATACTCATCCACTCGGTAAAACTCATTTCAATGCCCGTAACTTCCTGATAATTTTTAATAAAAATGGCATTGGGTGGAGTACCAATCAACGTTGCCACCCCGCCAATACTGGCAGAATAACAAATAATTAACAGTAAAGGAACCACCATACTTTCTTCTTCATCTTGCGCCAAAGTGGCTAATGCGATAGGTAACATCATTAACGTAGTGGCGGTATTAGAAATCCACATACTTAAACCGGCAGTTGCTAACATAAAGCCCAGTAAAATTCTCCGCCTGCTATGAATACCAACTATTTTTAAAACCCAATAAGCTATTTTGCGGTGTGTACCCGTTTTTTCCATTGCAGCCGATAGCATAAAACCACCCATAAATAAAATGATAATATGATTACCCAAAGGAGCAGCTGCAGCTTTATGACTTAAAATACCAAATGCTGGAAATAGAGCAAACGGAATGAGTGACACGACTGCAATGTGAATAGGCTCCAATATCCACCAAACTGCACACAAAGTAGTAATCACGGCAGTCCACGCTGCTTCATTTGTCATGCCATCCACATTAAAACAAAAAATGCCCACAAGCCCTGCTAAAATTGGACCGCTAGCAAAAGCTAAAATATTATATTTATTCAATTTATTATTCCCTATAATTAAGTGATAAGTGCTAATAGAATACACTTTTTTCGTATTTTATCAAAATGGGATGGCAATAGTGGTAGGTTGAAAGGTTCCTACCCAGGGACTGCCCCTACAAGATATTTTTGACGCAGGGAATCATTTAATATGCACTATTAATAAGGAACGTGCGCAAAATAACTTCTAAAACACTTCGTTCAAACATGAAATGATGTGTTTACAACTGTGGTATAATATCAAATTATCGTCGTGTTGATTATACCCACTACAATTCTGTCATTATAATCTATGTCTATTCAATCATTTACATTAAAAAATTACCGATCCTTTGTTGATCGCACAACTATTGAATTACGTCCACTCACACTTTTGTTTGGCTATAACAATTCAGGTAAAAGTGCATTATTGCGTGCTTTGCCCTTTAT
The DNA here is from genome assembly GCA_003645255.1 of Gammaproteobacteria bacterium. Lineage (GTDB taxonomy): Bacteria > Pseudomonadota > Gammaproteobacteria > Beggiatoales > Beggiatoaceae > QNES01. The sequence continues at coordinate 36,069 of QNES01000003.1, read as the reverse complement.
TGCCGATTCACTCAAAGGACAGTCCCGTACCCCATTGGCATTAAATAGTCCAGCTATACGGGGAAGTCATTTTAGTGATTTATTATCTCATATAAGTGGGAGACAGGAATTTGATATAGAACTGTCAATTCTTGATTATGATTTGAAGTGGACTATTCGTCGTTTTCCTGAATTAAGAACCCATGTTGTTTCACGTTATTTGATTAATGAACAAACAAATGTGCAGTGGTTAGCAGAATCCAAACAGAAAAATAAATATCTTATTCAAACAGATGATGTTTCATTCAAAAGTGATCTGTCTTTTCATGGATTATTAGCCAATGAAGATGGTTCAGATGAAAGAATCCCGAATATAGGAGATACAAAAGTTGAAATAGATGATGAAATAAGAAACGAGAATATCTATGTGCAATGGTTAACTTCTGTCCGTAAACCACCGTTAAGAAATAACCCATTTAAGGGCGCGGCACCAGAATATTTAGCACCTGATGGGCGCTCCGCCGCTGATATTTTAGCTTATGACAGCATTTTTGACGAATTACTGATATTGCCTAAAGTTTCTAGTTGGTACGAAAAAAATCTACAACAAAAAATTGTTATAGAAGAAGTCGCTGAACATTTTCAAATTAAATTGCAACGTCTGACAAATTCACCGTGTAAAGTGAACATCGTTGATGTTGGTGAAGGATTGATTCAAGTCTTACCGGTGCTTGTTGCTTGTGCAATGGCAAGTGAAGGCTATACAAATATGTTAGCGATAGAAGAACCTGAATCACATCTCCATCCACAACTACATGCGGCATTAGCCGAGCATTTCTTTGAACTGGCTAGACAAGATGAACCACCAAAAGTCTTGCTTGAAACGCATTCCGAGAATTTTCTATTGCGAACTCAACTTGAAATTGCACGAGGGGAACTTGATCCAGAATTAGTGATGGTTTATTGGGTGCGTCAATTAGATGATGGTCGAAGTATTGCTGAACCGGTCGTTTTTGATAGTAAAGGGCGACCACAAGGTGAATGGCCCCGAGATGTTTTTTATACAGATATAGAATTATCTAGACAACTGGTTCAAGAAAGGCGTAAACATTTATGAGAGTTATTTTGAAAGCAGAAGTTTTTGCTTCTCAGCATATTAAGCATCTTGATATCACTGCGTTAATCAAATTCGGTCTTGATGAGCGTCATTTAATACAAGTAGAGCCATTGGATGCCGATGAAGTACGTGACTGGCTTAATAAACAAAGTGACGATGTTCGTGAAGAATGTGAATTAGCATTTGATTCAGGCTATCGTTTAGACAGTGATGAATATGGGCAATTTTCACCGTTTACTATACAAGTTGCTTGTGTTGATAAAGCGCAATGGTATCAAGAGGAACCACTTTTACCTTTAGATATTGCTCTAAAATTTTTATCTCAGCCTTTTATTATTTTTGTTGAAAATAGGCGTAATGATTCAGCTTTTCTTAGAGCCACTGCTACCGGTTGGCGAAAACAAAAATTAGAAAAATTCTTAAATGAAGACTGGCTCAAATTTGAGGCGGGTGGCGGTATGGGTGAAGTTTTAAAATATGTCGAAGAAATTTCAGAACCACCTGAAAAATACCTGCGTCATTTTGTTTTATTTGACAGTGATGCTCTTGAACCTGATAAACCAAGTAAACAATCTGAAGACGTAGTGACAGCTTGCGGTAAATCAGTTTATTTTCATCGATTAAAACGAAGGGCAATTGAAAACTATTTACCACTTAGCACATTGTCAGCATGGATGGGGATCAATGTGCATAAAAAAGTGAATGGCATTTTAAGAAGAAAGCTAGTCGATGCCTTTGCAAAATTGAGTTCAGAACAACGCCATCATTTTAACATGAAAAAAGGCTTTAAAGGCGATTTAAAAAAAACTAAGGCGGATGATGAAAAAGAAACCGAACAAGAACATCGGCTTGTCAGTCATTTTTACCAGAATGTCTCTACCGAAATCAGAATCGTCTTGGCTCAAGGTTTCGGCACAGACATTGCCGAACTTTTTAAAGAAGAACATTTTTTAATAAAAGAAAAATGGCTATATGACGACAAAAGTTTAATTTTAGAACTTGAACCGATGCTAAAAAGACTTTTGTCATTAGTATAACCAGAATAACCAACTATGAGTATTCAAAGTTCCATATCAGAACCCCAAATTAAATATCTATATCAACTACTTGATCAAATTGAAAATGGTAAACTTTTCGTGCCTAAATTTCAACGTGGTTTTGTTTGGAAAGATAATCAACGTTTAAACCTCTTACGGAGTATTAAATCAGGTATTCCGATAGGCAGTCTTCTCCTTTGGGAAACCACTCAATATGATCTGATCACTTTTGACAAAATTGGGGGACTTTCTGTACCGCCCCCCCCCAAACCAAACTCTCAGATACCACGCGTTTATTTGTTAGATGGGCATCAAAGGCTATCAACACTTTTTGGTACGCTTAAACGCCCAGTGAATGAGGCTTTAGAAAATAAAGCCAATATCGTTGATGAGATAAATTGGAGAATTTATTATGATTTAGAAGAAGAAGATTTTATTTTGTTAAAAATGCGTGAAATACCTAAATATAATTGGCTACCAGCTAACGTTTTGTTAGATAGTCTTGCATTGCTGAAGTTTTTGCGTACCTTAAAAGACGATGAATTAATTCAACGGGCTGATCAGCTTTCAAAAACGTTTATAAGTTATAAAATACCCCTTGTTGTTGTTGAAACGGATGACTTAGAACATGCAACCACAGCTTTTCAAAGGATTAATAGCACGGGTACTAAGATGAGTAATGTTGATATGGTAGCCGCACTGAGTTGGAGTAAAGATTTTGATTTAAAGGAAAAAATACGAGAAGTCCAGGAAAAATTAGCAGATGTGGATTGGGCAGAATTAGATGAAAAATTAATTTTATCTGCTTGCAAAGCTATTTTAGAATTAGAAATTTATAAAGCAAATGCTGAGACGACTAGCAAAAAAATCAAGAAAAATCCTAAAATTCTTGATGAAGTCGCTAAAAATTTTATTCAAGTCGCTAAATTCCTTCAAGATTGTGGTATTTACTCGCCACAAATGTTGCCTTATGGTTATCAAAGTGTTCTTTTAGAAGAAGCGATTCGAGCTAACCCTCTTCCCAATGATACGGTTTTTCAAGAACTAAAAAATTGGTTATGGCGAACGGCTTATACTGAAGAATTTAGTGGTATCAATGAAGCGAGTATGCAAAGGGCACTTGATAATATTTTATCTCTTGCCAAGGGAGAAATTTACGAAATTGGAACACTCAAAGAAAAAATAGTGCCATTTCCAAAACAATTTCATTTTAAATCATCGCGTGCAAAATTACTCGCGTTGAGGTTGGCTGAACTCAAACCACGACATATAGATGGAACACTTTTAAAAGCAGGAGAACTATTAGGATTACATGGTAACTATGCTATAATACGTCTTAATAGTAACTATCCATCCATTCCAGAAAATTGTTTTATCTTTGAGCTAAAAGAAGCTTCTAAATTTAGGAATTATTTGTTAAATAATCGTCTTAATCAAGATTCATTATTTCCTTCCTTAGGTGATTGGGATAAAGATTTTTTAGACAGTCACGCTATTTCAAAAATAGCTGCACAAGCACTCAAGCAAGGCGATTATGAAAAATTTCTGTCAGAGCGGCGAAAGACTTTGATTAAATTAGAAAAGTCGTTTATCCAACCACTAGGGCTTGATTATGATTGATTATACTCCGATCTGAATATAATACCGAGTGCCTACCAAGGAAAATTCAATTTATAGCCAATACCATAAATGGTACTAATGACTTCCTTATTAGGCAGTTGGCTTGCGATCTTTTTACGCAAATTTTTGATATGCGAATCAATGGTACGCTCATAGCCATCAAAGTAATAATCTCGCATCAGATTTAATAATTTTTGACTGGAAAATACGGTGTGTGAAAAGATAGTTACTGCTTATAACAATGATGAAGGTTAAATGCGAGAATTAGCAGAACGTTTTAAAGTTTCGTTTAGCTTTGTAGCTAGTTTGCTACAAAAATTTTTCAGGGCGAAATAGCCCAAAAATCTCATTGGAGTGTGACCGCCAGCGTTAATATTTGTGTCAGGGGAGGCTTTTCTAAAGGAGTTAATAGAAAGTCAACCGGTTCTAACTCTGGCTGAAATTCGTGATGAATATAACCAACACTCTACATAAAAAAACGACCACCAAATTTTAATAAGATACAATTTGTGCTTCAGTACTTAGGAAAATATCTCTTGAATAGGTAAATGAATATTCATTACCTCATCAATAACCTTGGCATCCTTTTTTGAAACAAAGGTTTCGCGCTGATTCGGCTGCGAGTAAACCGTAATAATTTGCATACTGGGATTAACTAGCCAACATGATTTGGTGCCAAGCTTAAAAAAAGCGTTGATTTTCCTAATCAGATAACTGATCGCCTGTCTAGGAGAAAGTATCTCTATTACCAAATCAGGTATTTTGGAGACAGTTACTAAGTCGTCTTCCGTGTCTGGTATAATTGGAGGTTCCAGATAAGCGCAAACATCGGGTTTAAGTTCATACTTGCCCTCAAGTCGATATTGACTTAAATCATGCTGGCTAATGTCTAAGCTCAGTTCGCTGATGACTGTTAGGTTTTTGTTCTCCTTCAACAGTAGATAGTTTAACTTAGTCTGCGCTATGCCGTGATTTAACGATCCCATTTTGTCTTCTCCATCAATTCCGTTATGTTCAACTTCATACGAGTCGCTCATGTCTTTACTCCTAATATAATAATAAATAACCATAATACCAAAGCACGATGGATTAATGCAACTGCGCGTCCAATATCGTTTGCAGTTGGTGGTTTGCTGGTACAAAAAATAGGGCTGTTTTTTATCTGCCCATGATAATGCGCTGATTCACCTAAAATAACTTGCAACGGTTATTATTCGCATCATAACTAATATTCTGTCAATGTTCTATTGATGGGTTGATGTTTTTATAACTCTTTGATTATTATGGAATAAATAAAATTTCATCCGTCAAAACAAATTGCATTTCGACAGGCTAGATCTGTCACCTATTTTTTTTTAAAATTGTCATGTTTGATCTGAAAAATGAGTTATATCGTAGCAAACATGGTTATAGCTTTGCTAAGGAACGTGCATGAAATAAGTTCGTTTCGAGGTTTTCGTTTTTTGAAGAAAAATGAAAACCTCGAATACTAAGCAAGCCTCCGAAATGGTCCAACTCTCCGCTTTCGCTCAACTTTTCGCCTAAAATCTGGAGGCGATCTCTCAAAATCTTTGCTATCATGAATAGTGCGTAGCAATCTTTCCCAAAGATGATGATTATTTCTTAATCTATCCCAGCCTTGCTCCGCTTTATATTCTACACGGAGTCTGTTATCAAGATCATTGAGTATTTCCATTTCCATTTTGTTGACAAACCCTACAAAGTTTTTGTGAAGATAAAAATCCATGATGATAACCATTAAGACAATACTTATCACACTGGTTAACAAGAATGCCATAAAAAATTTGTAGGAAAGCTTGATTTTCATATTATTTTTCATTGTGTTAAAAGAATCTATTATAACAGCTTTTAGAGACTTTTATCATTCTTCACATTAATAACATTTTTTCATCACACTTTCTCCATAATTTATGGTTATGATGTGTATTAACAAGGCAACTTAAATCTTTAAAAGAATTAATTAACCGTTGTCAAATATTAATCGTTTGAATTAAAAGTAGAGGAAAAAATTATGAAAACAATTACAACTTTGTCAAGTGCCATTGCCTTAAGTTTGACAATGGGAACTGCCGTTGCAACCGATAGAGCGAACAGGCTGCTAGAGAAATTTGATGTAAATCAAGATGGTTCTATCGTAGGGGATGAAGTTCAGTTTGTGCTAACCAAAAAATTCACAACTGCTGATGCTGATGGTAATGGTTTGCTAACGCAAGATGAAATGTTAACCGCTCATGAACAACGCCACCAAGAACGAGCAGCGGAACGTTTTGCTGAGTTAGACACTGACGGAAACGCTTCACTGAATGTAGAAGAATTTCAAGCGGGTAAACCACCTGCTGGAAAACATGGCGGCAGATTAGAACGAAGGTTCTCACGACTAGATATAGATGGTGATGGTATGCTTTCTAGCCTAGAAATAAATGCGCCGTTATTGGAGAGGTTTGAACGCTTGGATACTAACCAAGATGGTGTAATTTCTGCGGAAGAAATGCAACAGATACATAACCGGGGTCATCGTTCGCGTAGATAAAAAAACTCGTACAACACGGTTGAGTTTGAAACCTGACAGGTTTTAAAAACCTGTCAGGTCTGCTCTACCCATCCTAATAAAAAAATTCAAAAATGACCCGTTAGTAGTATACTTAAATTTAAGGCTAGCAATTCTTTTATTAAAAATAATAGGATTCTCATCCTTATAATTGTTGATCAAGCTTTGAACGCCGCTGACAAAGTTAAAACTTTGAAGGCTACAGCTTGCTATAAAACTCTGGTGATTTAAAAAAACGCTGTGATTCAATGAAAAAAATCAAATTACTTTTACTCTTTTTTTACATGATGTTTATCAGCTTGCCACTCATTGCAAGCAGTCTTGGCACCCATTGTTGGCAACAGGTGCCTTTTGCTCATGTTGTTTGCTTTGAAGTAAATGATGTGAATGGGCACTACTTTTCTTTGATAGGCGAGACGATTGTCTCTGATGCCCAGTATCCGCTTGATGGTTCCGCTTTGTTTGATGGTAACAATAAGCTCTTTCGCTTATCATTTACCCAAAATATGGGAGATATTTTTGTCTTTGAAAATGCTGTTAGCATTGATCCAACTAGCCTCAGTGGTACATGGATAGATGATGGGGGCAATTTTGGTGAGTTTCAGTATCTTGGAGTCGCACCGCTTGATCCGGATGAACTTAAAGCGATTACGACGCGCCGTGCTAAGAAACAACGCATTAAGAAATAGATTTCTTGATGACAAGAAACCCAGTTTTTAAAAATGGTTCTTCTATTTGGGATTATAAACTGTCGTTTCCTAAAAACAACCAAAACACTGGCTGTATTTAACAGTGAACGAGTAGCAACGGTTTCTTCGCGCCGTTTAATTAAGTTCGCTTGGGTAGCCTTTTCTGCTTGTGCCATTAACATACGAACAAACGGATCACGGTGTTTTATTGGTAATGATCCAGCTTTTAATTTGAACTTTTATGTAGGGTGGGCAAGGTGGTTTTCTTGCCCACCATTGGTGGGCTGAAAATGTTAAAATATTTATGCGTAGCTACATATACATTTATTTGTAAAAAAAACCATCATCTCGGAAATTTAAAAAATCTCATTTAAGGAATTAAACATGAATAAAGAAACTGTCACTATCACTGACAATCGAACAGGAAAATCCATCGACTGCCCCATTAAAAAAGGGACACATGGTCCTTCCGTCATAGATTGCCATCAATTGCCATCAAAATTAGGGCTATTTACTTTCGATCCGGCTTTTGTCACAACCGCGAGTTGTGAAAGCAAGATCACCTTCATTGATGGTGAAAAAGGTATTTTGTTGTATCGTGGCTATCCAATTGAACAGTTAGCTCAACACAGTAGCTATCCAGAGGTGTGCTATTTACTGTTATATGGCGAACTACCAACACGCGAACAAATGGACAATTTCAATCATTCCATTTCTCAACACACCTTGCTACATGAAGGCTTGGTAAATTTTTACAAAGGATTTAGGCATGATGCTCACCCAATGGCGATGCTTGTCGGCGTAGTGGGCGCAATGTCTGGTTACTATCCCGACGCTTTGGATATTCAAAATCCAGAACATCGTAATATGAGTGCGGTGCGCCTGATTGCCAAACTGCCGACGATTGCCGCGAAAATTCATAAGTACTTAATAGGGCAACCTTATGTCTATCCACGCAATGACTTGAGTTATGTGGCTAATTTTATGCACATGATGTTTTCTGTGCCTATGGAACCCTATCAATTTAATGAAAAGGCGACTAGAGCTTTAGAAATCATGCTCATCTTGCACGCCGATCATGAACAAAATGCCAGCACCTCAACAGTACGTTTAGCCGGCAGTTCACAAGCTCATCCCTTTTCTTGCGTTGCGGGCGGTATTGCAACCCTGTGGGGACCAGCGCATGGGGGCGCGAATGAAGCTGTCATTCGTATGCTACACGATATTAAACACCCCAAAAACATTCAGGAATATATCCGGCGTTTTAAGGATAAAGACGATCCAATACGACTAATGGGGTTTGGGCATCGTGTCTATAAAAACTATGATCCGCGAGCCAAGATTATCCGGGATAGCTGCTATAATCTGTTAGAGGAACTGGGTATGAAACAACATGTTCTATTTGACATTGCATTGGAATTAGAACGGATTGCCCTGGAAGACGAATACTTTATTGAACGCAAACTATATCCCAATGTTGACTTTTACTCAGGCATGATTCTTCGTGCTTTAGGTATTCCCCTGAATATGTTTACAGTCATGTTTGCGGTAGCACGTACCGTCGGTTGGGTAGCCCAATGGATGGAAATGATGGAAGAACCTAATTTGAAAATTGGTCGTCCACGTCAATTATATACAGGTGCTCAACGGCGAGATTATGTGCAGGTAGAAGAACGTATTTAGGAAAGCGGAAATTTTTATCACCAGGTATTTTCCAAACTATTGAGAAATCCAATTTTTCAAAAAATCGGATTTCTAACTTCTGCGTACCTACTTACATCTGCTTAAAACGATAAACATAAGCGCGACTGACAGTAAGTTCTTTTTTCTTATGTTCATATAATTCAAGAGAATAACGCCCTTGGAAACTGCGACTAACACGGGCAATAGCACCAACTCGCACAATAGTACTGCGATGAATACGCCAAAAATAGTTTGGATGCAAAGAAGTTTCGAGTTCTTTAATTGAGGTTTTGATCAACCATTCTTTTTCTGGCGTAATGACAGAAGTATATTTATTACCCGCCTGAAAATAACTCACTTCATTGACTGGCAACATCTGAATTTCATTCAAATAACCCACCTTTAACCATTGCAAATAGGAAACAGTGGATTGCTGGCTTTTTGTCAATTGCAACAATAGTGTATCAAAATCTACCTGTTTTTCACCTAATTGTTGTTGTAGACGAGTCACGGTTTTTTGTAAACGTTCTTGAGTAACGGGTTTGAGCAAATAATCTACTGCCGCATTTTCAAACGCTTGTACTGCGTATTGATCATACGCTGTTATAAACACCACACGACAAGCACCATTACAGTGTGCTACTACTTCCAGCCCCGTCATGCCTGGCATTTGAATGTCTAAAAAAGCAATATCTGGCTGTTTGGATTGTATCAGTTCAAGGGCTTGAGGACCATTAATAGCCTCACCACAGATTTGTAGAGTGGACCATAAATTAGCCAGTTGTTTTCTGAGATGATTGCGTAAGGGTGCTTCGTCGTCAGCAATGATAGCAGTTGTCATATTGATTTACCTAACGGAACAGAAAGATTAACATATACACCACAAGGTATATTTTGTTTTATTATCATTTTAGCTTGATTTCCATAGAACGCACGTAAACGTGCCCTAACATTGTTCAAACCCATACCCGTTCCATGTTCCCCCTGTAAACCTATCCCAGTATCTACGATTGCAATATCTAACTTATGGGCTTTACTGGTAGTAGCACTAATAGAAATCGTTCCCCCCTCTAATTTTGGTGCCAGTCCATGTTTAATAGCATTTTCTACTAGAGGTTGCAATAATAATGGCGGCAAACTAATAGTGTGAAATATGCCTGGTACTTTTATACGGTACTGTAACCGTTCCCCCATGCGTATCGTATGAATATCAAGGTAAGTCTGTAGTAAGTCCAATTCATCTTTTAACGTCGCTTTTTCATGACGAATACGTCGTAGAGACACCCGTAAATATTGCGTAAAATTTTCCAGCATCATCGACGCACGTTTAGGCTCCTCATCAATAAGACTTAACACATTGGATAAAGTATTGAATAAAAAATGTGGCTCAATTTGCGCCTGTAAAAGTTTAAGATGAGCCTCCATCAACTGTTTTTCACTAGCCAACTGTTGTAAACTGGCTTCCCGTAAGGCAATACTATTTTCCATAATAATATTTCGCGCATGAAGAATGTAAGAAACAATGGTGCCAAATGCGACCGTGCAAGAAAGTAATATTACTAACAAGTTGGGATCATGAGTAATAATTAGGTGAAGATCAATACCAATAATCCAATTAGCAATGGTAACACCAATAATACCACCCAGTGGAATAGAAACTATGAAGCTAAATATATCCGGTTTATCTAAGTGTCGTATAATTGTCAAGCCCATAGCGGCACAAAAAATACTCAAACCAATGGATTGAGAATAAATAAAACTTATCTTAAAGGAATTATGTCCAATCAGCAAACTAACAAATATCGCAATAAGGGAATTGAATAATAATGTCAATATGAGTTCAGTTATAAATCTTTTTCGCATAGAATTATCATACCATAACCCAGTTTATCAAAATTTATTTTTCTATATATCTATCCTATTTGCAACTCACCCCCTTTTTTTGTCGTTTCGTCACTTTTTGATTGCACTTTTTTTGGTATTTCGATAGACTGACACACAGTTTTTAAAATTTATTCAGGTTTATCTATAAATGAGGTAATCAATCATGTTAAAAAATACCTTAGCAATTGGCATTTGTATGTCTTCATTGTTATCAGTTACCGGTATTGCAATGGCTTACCAGTCAAATTATGACAATGTTCAATGGGAAAAAAGAGGTAGCGATACTCTCTATTGTATTGATATTACTGATGAAAATTGGAATATCTATCCTGGCTATCAAGCGATAGCCTGTGATGAAGATTTGTACCATTTTTCACCGCGTCTCTATGTGCAGGAAGTACTGAAAATAAATTTAAAGCCAGAGCAAATTAAGGGGATAACTTTTTTGTGGCGAGTTTGGTCACCAAGCGGTTATGGTGGCACCGGCTTTGAGGGTAAAGTGACTATCGGCTCTGACTGTGGTTTGCCTCACCATTCGGATGCAGAATCAGTGCTGCAATGGGATTGTCGTTTTGACGATACCTTCGGTTCCGCCGAGTGGCAACATGGCGATGAAAATGGTTCCGTAACATGGACTGATGATGAGGGCAATGGTTCCGCCGAGTGGGAGCATGGTGAAAAATGTGGTTCGGTAGAATGGAGTTATGAAAGTGGTTCAGTCAACTGGCAACATGACGACGAGTGTAGTGTCAACGAGTGATAACTAATAAGGAAACGAAAACAATGAAACAAGCCATAATTTTAGCATTCCTCTTAGGTATTGGAGAGGTATCAATTGCGAGTACCGTTACAGTAGTCATTAATGGAGTAGAGGTTAATAAAGGTAATATCCGGATTGGACTATTTGATAATCCGGCAGAATTTCCTCATGGAGAGCCTAAGATGGGAGAAACTGTCGCTAGTAGCCTTCCCAGTTTAAAAGTGCATTTTACCGATTTACCACACGGTAATTATGCCATCGCATTATTTCAGGATGCTAACTCAAACGAAATTTTGGACAAAAATTTCCTGGGTATTCCAAAGGAAAAATATGGGTTTAGTGGTAAAAAAGGTTTTTTTGGACCGCCAGATTTTGTAGATGCCGTGTTCACTTTGAAAACTGATGAACAAGAAGTATTGATAGATATTGACTGAGGTTCTTTGATAAAACCTGACAGGTTTCAAAAACCTGTCAGGTAGTGGTATTTAAGAAACCAAAATTTTTCAAAAAGCGGGCTATGAATATTGGAAACGAAACCAAAATATGGATAAATATCTAACATCAAATGTTGAGTATTGGGGGTGTCAACTTTGTGAACAGCTATTTTGTTTAGAACTAAATGTCCATGAGTGTCATGCGTAATAATATGTGTTTTAGGGGGAAGTCAGAACAAATGTATGCTGTCATATTCAAAGCAAAAATTCATAAATTAGATAAAGCCTATTCTGAAATGGCAAAGCGAATGAGAGAATTAGCAATTAACAAGTATGGTTGTACCGAGTTTATCTCAATAACTGAGGGAACTCAAGAAATGGCAATATCTTATTGGAAAAGCCAAGAACAAATAAAACAATGGAAAGAAAACTCAGAACATTTAGTTGCACAAAAACGGGGGCGTTCAGCCTGGTACGAGTCTTATAATGTGCAAGTTGTAGAAGTCATACGTGAGTATAGTAATAACACATCACTTATTGAATAGGAAGAAAATATGCAAAATTATGATGCAATTGTCATCGGTGGAGGTTTAGGTGGACTTGTTGCAGGTGCCAAACTTGCGAAAGAAGGTAAACAAGTTCTGCTTCTCGAACAACATAATGTCCCCGGCGGTTGTGCCACTACCTTTAAGAGAAATGAGTTCACTATGGAAGTTGGGCTCCATGAAATGGATGGGCTTTATGATGAGACCGATCCCAAGCAAAGAATTTTTAAGGATTTGGGCGTTTTTGAGAATGTGGAGTTTTTAAAGTTGCCAGAGTTTTACCGTTTTAAAAACCATCGGGTGGACGTTGTTGTTCCAGATGATGCTGAACAAGCTATTGAGTTGTTGACTAACCAATTTCCAGAAGAGGCAAAAGGAATTAAGAAGTTTTTTAGAAAAATCTTTGCGATACGGAAAGAGGCGAACAGAACTGTTCCTTTATGGTGTCGTCGGTGGAAGTTTGACATACTCATGCCGATATTTCCTGCTATTTTTCCCCATCTTGCTTTTAATAGTTATGCGACTTTGGGAAAGTATCTGGATTCGATTATAGACAACGAGGATTTAAAGCTCATTTTGGCTGCCAATGTTGGCTACTATCACGATGATCCTTATAGCATGTCACTTATCTACTTCTCGGTTGCCCAAGGTGGCTATTATAAAGGGGGTACTTACATAAAAGGGGGCTCCCAAAAGCTGTCTGATTATTTGGCGAAAGTCATAAAAGATAATGGGGGTGAAATTCTCCTACGCCATCTAGTAACTGGCATTATCGTAGAAAATAATAAGGCTGTCGGTGTGAATTATAAGGAGAATCGGAAAAATGCCATTCATATAATGAATGCTCACGCAAAAGTCATTATCGCCAATGCTGCTATTCCCAATGTGGTTGATATGCTTCCAGAGAAAAATAAGCAGGCGAAGAAAGTCAAGAACTTGCAGAAAGCTTGTTCACTTATCACCATTTACTTTGGTTTTAATAAGGAACCGAAGGCGTTAGGGAATAAACACTATTCCACATTTGTATTTGATGACAGTATCAATACATTGCAAGATATGCCAGCGAATTTCCGTGGTAATTTTGCAGACAGAAACTATGTTTTTGTTGATTATAGTCAAATAGAATCTGAGCTGGCACCTGCTGGTAAAAGTGTTGGAGTGATTTGTACGATTGACTATCTTTCCGATTGGGAGAATTTGAGTTCTGAGGAATACAAAGCCAAAAAATCTCAAGTTGCCCAAATTTATCGGGAGAAATTGGAGAAACTCATACCCGGCATAGATAAGGAAATTGGATGGTGTGAAGTAGCGACTCCGAAGACAATTAAAAGGTATACGCTTAACCCTCATGGTACAGTTTATGGTTATGCCCAAATACCAAAACAAGCGGGTCCTTTCAGAACACGGATAAAATCGCCAGTAAAAGGGCTTTATTTTGCGTCAGCATGGACAAATCCGGGAGGTGGTTTTACCGCTGCAATCATGAGTGGGTGGCTTTGTGCTAATGAAGTTATTGGAAGTATAAACATCTAAACATTGTCTGAATCAGAATTTGCAGAATTTTAGAATTAACAGAATATATTATTACAATGATTTATGATGATTTTATTCTGTCAATTTTGATTCAGACACTTAAAAATATCCTGTACAAAACGTAATCTTATGAAAACACTTCATCTGTTAGCCATTTATACGCTAACATTAGTAATATCTTTACATTCAGTAGCAGCGTTTGCCTGTACCATTTTTCATGCCACAAATCAGAATGATCAAGTTTTAGTCGGCAGAAATTTTGACTGGGAAACAACAGGCGGCAAAATTTGGTTTATCCCAGCAACTGATACCAGCAATGGCTTGTCTATCCTTGAACAACTTGGCGTGGATATGCCTTATGAGGGCATCAATGACAAAGGATTATTCATCGCTGTTACTGCGGTGCCGGATACAAATACGCCTCTTTCACTTGTGAAGCCAATCAGAAAGAGTTTAGAATTGGTGAGAATAGTATTGGAAAAAGCCCAAACTGTTGATGAAGCGTTGCAGATATTTCCCCAATACACCGTCGTTTTTGGTGCTTTTTTAGGGAATCCATTGGTGCATTATAAGATTGTGGACAAAAATGGCGAGTCGGCAATCGTTGAATACGTTGATAATGAAATGAAAATCATCAGAGGCGTTAATAGTCAAGTGATGACAAATCATTATGTTACAGCTCCAAAGCTTGGCACCGCTAGTGAAACTTCTTTTGCGCGGTATAATGCTATAAAAAACAATTTGCAACCACCTTACTCAGTAGCAAAGGTGCAAAATTTGTTAGCAACTGTATCCCAAAAGATTACCTTATGGTCAAATGTGTATGACTTGAACAAGCAAATCCTTTATATTACGTACAGAGATTCAAAAACAGTTGTGTTTGATTTGAAAAACGAGTTATATCGTGGCAAACAGGGTTATAACCTTGCTAACCTGAATGAGACATTAGAATATCCCGCAACCAAAACCAATGTTATTGTTAGACCCCATTTTGGATATGGTATGCTTGACGATGAAAGTGTTTATCATTATGGTGGGCGTATTTTGCTCCCGGTCACCGATAATAGAAGCTATGGATTGGAACTAACCAAATTTGTTGGCGATAATGATGAATCATTTTCGTCAATTGGAATCGTTTTAGAACAACGCTTATTTAACTGGTTCAATATGTCAATTGGTACAATTGGCTATTTTGATTACGGGGTGGACTCGGATAATGTGATTGGATTGACGACCAATCTTGGCTGGGAGCCTGACAATCATATACCATTTAAGCCATTTGTCACTTATCGAAATGATATGATATTTGGTAATGAGACGGATTCGATACATTCATTGAGTATTGGTTTTAGTTGGGCGTTTTAAATGGGAAGTTAGGTAGGCAACAAAAAGACGTTGCTCTACATGACTATTTTGAAAATCTGTAGAAATCCGATTTTTGAAAAAATCGGATTTCTTGAGAGCTATATGATAAGCGTATGATCTTAGCAGTAGATGTGTGTTATCACGAAACTTCTGCAACTATTGCTGGAGTAATATTGACAGATTTTTTAAGTGATACACCAGAAAATATAATAATGAGTGAAATCGTAAAGGTAGAAGAATATATTTCCGGTGAATTTTATAAGCGTGAACTACCTTGTATTGTTCAATTATTAGAAGAACACAATGTGAAACCAAACTGCATCATTGTGGATGGTTTCGTCTATTTAGATGGCAAGGCAAAACCTGGCTTAGGGAAAAAATTATTTGACTATCTTAACGGTGAAGTAAACATTATTGGTGTTGCTAAAAATCCTTATAATGAAATACCAAAAGAATGTGAGGTATATCGTGGAAAAAGCAACAAACCACTTTATGTAACATCTGTTGGAATTGATATAACCCAAGCCAAAAAATTAGTCAAATCAATGCATGGTGAGTTTAGAGTACCCACTTTGTTAAAACGAGTAGATAAAATTTGTCGAAGAAATTAGAGAAGGTATTAGTTTTCAAAAAAGGAAAATCATGCCAAGCGGTAAACAAATACTTTTATCTGTGTTGCAAGAAATCTCACAGCATAATCATAAAAATAATGAGTCTGGGGTAGTAAAACAAGGCTTAGGAATTTCAAAACCAAATGTTTTTCTTTCAGATTTATTTTCAGAGCTAATGGAAGACGACGTATTGCCTGAACGAATAAAAAAACGCTTTCCCGAATTGACACAAGAAGAATATTCAGGAGGGCTAGATATCATTTGGTTTCTTCTCTCTGCGTTTCAATATTGGGAAGAATTGAAAGGCGTAGAAAATGAAGGTGTTCTTGATAAAAAAGAATCCGAAAGGTTACTAAAGGCTAGTTCTAGACAATTAAAATTATTCGGTGAAGATATACTGAACGGAATTCAAAACCGTGAAAATATTTGATAAGAAAAACCCGACGCAGTAAAACAATTCACAATTATATACCTACTTATTTAATCACGAAACGAGAAAATATTCAATCCTTGTAATAACTATACTATATGCCCATCAGTTTCGTGAAAATATAAGAAATACCATTTTCACAAATTTGAAGTACGTTCAGTATACTTGGTAATAGGCATTATACCAATTTAATGTAACCCCTTATGTGTTCTGGATTTTTATAAAACCCTTGTATAAAGGCACTTTAGCTTAAAATGATTTTCAGGACTAAAACTCATAAATAGGAGGTTTTAGACAGACTTTTCAGGTTATTGATTAGGTGTCATTTTGCTCACCGCATGAGTGAAATAAAAAATATGGGTTATAAATCAATAATTTGAAAAAATTCCGAACACATAGGAATGTAACCCATTGATTTACTTAAAAATCCTATTTTAGTAAAGCTAATGAAATCAAGCATTTAAATTAAATCGGTATAATGTCTAATGTTTACTTTGAGGAATATGCAAGGGCTAACAAAGGAAAGATGCCTAGCTCAAATTATAAGGAAATTCATAAAATTATTTTGTGTTAAAGTTATTTTGTGTTATTGTGTTTGCTTTGTTTATTTTCAACTAATTTTTTCAAAGGAATTATGAAAACTCATAAACTATCAAAATTATTTTGTGTTGTGACTTTGTTATTTTCAACTTATTCTTTCGCAGCGGATAATCTCTCCGGTATCTGGGTAGGTGAAGTAAACAGTAACTGGAGTGGTCCTGATGCAAACTATAAGGATGATATTTACCTATCAATACATCAAACTACAAATAATGTAGCTATAGTCATTTTATCTGCTGTTGAAGAAACTAAAGACTTATTTTCATCAACTTATCTGGGCAAGGAGCTCAACAAATTGGAATCGTATGGCACTAATGCATACTTTCCTGATTATAATCCGATTGATAAATCATTGACATACATAAATGTCGCTTCTCCTATAAGAGTAAACATACATGAGGGCGGTCAATCTGGCATTGTTCATATACTTTGCGATGTATGCAGTGTAAGTTCAGTGATTGTAATACGTAAAATATTATAGAGTCAGCTAGGGTGAGCAATTATTTTTATTGCCCACCAACCCGGCTAAGTTTTTACGCTATTATGAAAGAATCTGTCAATTATAAAAGGAACAGCAAATGTCGAAACTTGATTTAACCAAAGAGTACAAGTCTTACTATAAGGCTGTGAAGAAACCAGTTAGGTAGGGTGGGCAACGTATTTTTGTTGCCCACCACTTTTTTAATGAGGAAGGTGGGCAAGAAAAGGACTTTGCCCACCCTACATGACTTATTGCATATAAGTTGGTACAGCATAAGTATTTTAACATTTTTTTAAGTGTAGGGTGCGTTCTACGCCCCTCATTTGCCATGCCCTGAGTAGTCACATCAATTGGAAATATTTTCATCAAGCAACTGAGATAATTGTTCACGCAAACAATCAAGTTTTTCAGCAGAATACAGTGCATGATTTTCGTAATCAGTTATAAAGAAAATATCCTCAACACGGGAACCGAGTGTAATAATTTTGGCATTTTTAACTCGCGCCTGACAAGCCAAAAAAGCTTGGGCAATACGTGATAAAACGCCGGGGCGATCTGTGGTAATCACTTTTATAATGGTATGGTTATTACCGGGATCCTGGGTAAAATCAACCTCAGTGGGTATAGAAAAGTGCTTAATCCGTCTTGGTATGTGGCGAGTGATTGGGCAGAACGATGAATCGATATCGCTGATGATTGTTTGTTTGATACCTTGTAAAATGTCATTAACACGTTCGTTTTGCTCAATTTGTTTGCCATTATTTTCTAAAACCGTATAACTGCTAAAGGTGTATTCGCTGCTTGGAGAGAGAATAATATAAGCATCAACAATATTCAAATATTGTTGTTCTAAAAAATAGGTGATCTCAGCAAATAAATAGTCACTATCTCGCGTATAAATAATGAATTGAGTACCCCCTTTGCTATCATCACGCTTTAGCACCAAAGGATTTGAAGAAATATCCTGGTTCAAAAGGACTTGTGTCTCGTATGCAATGTTTTTTGGTGAGCTATATAAAAAATATTCATCACCCAAATCGTCCCATAAAGCCGTGATACGTTCATTTTCTTCTGGATGATTCAGCAAAAGACGAGCGGCTTTTCTTATCGAAAATACATGGAATTGTTTATCTAAAACATCGCCTTGACGCAAAATGGCACGAGCTTTATGGTAAAGCTCTTTAAGTAATGTATCTTTCCAGTTGTTCCACTTAGGTGGATTAGTCGCTCTTATATCGGCAACCGTTAATAGATATAAGCAATCAAGGTGTAGCATGTCTTCAATGTGCATGGCAAATGCTTTAATCACTTCGGGATCGGAAATATCTTGACGTTGTGCCGTGTTAGACATAAGCAAATGGTTACGGACTAACCATCCCACAAAACGGGCATCATTATTTCCTATGTCATGAGAAAGGCAAAAATCTATTGCGTCTTTTTCACCTAATTCTGAATGATTGCCACCTCGTCCTTTAGCTACATCATGAAATAAGCCCGCTAAGTATAACAATTCTGGTTTGGGAATGTTTTGTATCAACTCTGAACAAAAAGGGAATTCGTGATAGAACTCTGGGAGACTAAAACACCTTAGATTACTGACGACAAAAATCGTGTGTTGATCGACAGTGTAAATATGAAATAAATCATATTGCATTTGTCCAACAATAGAACCAAATGTTGGAATATAGGCGGCAAGAACACCATAACTATTCATACGTCGTAGAGCATGAGTTAAACCTTGTGGCGCTCGAAGAATTTCAAAAAAAAGGCTCCGTGCCCGTAAGTCTTTGCGGAAAACGTCATCAATCAAATAGTTGTAATGAAGAATCAGACGAATCGTAGCGGCGCGTATTCCCTTTATTTCCGGATGCTCTTGCATTAAAAGAAAAATTTCCAGCATTGCCCAGGGATAAAGCAAAAAGACTTTGTCATGAATCACTTCAATAAAATCATTGTTCACCTGAAATCGTCTATTTAAAGGGGAAACTTTCTTATGGGAAGCAGCATATAAAATGGCTTCTTGAAACAGTTGCAATAGCATATCATTAAGTGTGCTGATTCCTTTGACGGTACGATAATAGCGTTTCATCAATTTTTCAACGCCTAAACCGGCTTCGTCATCTTCATAACCTAATTTGGTGGCAAGGATACGCTGATAATCAAATAGCAAACGATCCTCATGCCGTTTGGCAGCCAAATGTAATAAACACCGGACTTCCCATAGAAATACTTGTCCCTCGATCAGGGTTTGATATTCTTTTTCGGCTAAAAAACCATGTTGTACCAAATCGTATAAAGTTTTGGCACCGAAATGACGTTTAGCGACCCAGCCTATCATTTGAATATCGCGTAATCCACCGGGCCCTTCTTTAATATTAGGTTCTAAATTATAAACGGTATCATCATATTTAGAATAACGTTGAATTTGTTCTTCAAGCTTTGCTGCAAAAAATGCTTTATTTGACCAAACGTGATTAGAAGAAATAGAAGCTTGCATTGTTTGAAATAAGTATTCTGAACCAGTCAGCAAACGGGTCTCCATGAGATTAGTCGCGACACTAATATCAGCTATTGCTTTTTCTTCACACTCTGCTAAAGTACGCACACTGTGCCCAATTTCAAGGCGAATATCCCATAAAAACATGATCAAGCGTTCAATACACGCTTGTGTGGTCTTATCCGGAGGGGATTTTAACAAAATTAACAAATCCACATCAGAATTCGGATGTAGTTCACCACGCCCATAACCACCGACTGCGATGAGAGCAGTGCTATTAAAATCAATATCCGTAAAATGTTGTTTCCAAGCATATAACAATATTTGATCAACTAACCAAGCCAATTGTGTCACATAATGGTTGGCATTTTTATGTGTTTTAAAACGTTCTTTAAGAATGTCATGTCCCTGTTCTAATGCATGGCGAAACACACTCAGTTCGTTCTGTTCTTTGGTTTTTAAATCATTTTCAAACTGTGGAGGGTTGAAAAGTTCAATATCTGTGTACATATTTAATTAATGAAAAATAATAGATTAAGAGAATACCAAATAGGAATTCCCAAAATTTAATATTACGGTAGGGTGTTGAGTCTGTGTAGTTACCTTTCGTGAAATTCAAATAGCTTTGTCAATCAACTTATTAAATTCCACTTCAGTAATAATATCTTTCATACTGTCTAAACGATCAAGAAAAGATATACCATTCAGATGATCATATTCATGTTGAAAGATTCGAGCCATAAAATCACTAAACACAAGCTCCTTAGTGGTGTTATCTCTTGTCGTATATTTTGCTCGGATACTTTTATATCTTGGTACCAAACCGCGTATGGTTGGAATGCTTAAACATCCTTCCCAAGCTTTATTTTGTTCCTCAGAAACCCATAATATTTTTGGGTTAATAATAGCAGTTGGCTCTATATTCGGTGCGTTGGGGTATCTTGAATTAGGGTGGGAAGCGATGACAAATATCTGTAGAGATTCATAAACTTGTGGTGCAGCGATGCCCACACCATCGGAATTTGATACGGTGATTAACATATCGTCAATCAAGGACTGAATTGATGGTTGGGTAATTTTTTCGATTTTAGCCGCTTTTAATCTCAGGACTTCATGACCAAGTTGAGCGACTTGACGTATGATTGGCATTTTGATTTGAGGAAAGAAAGTAGTTTAGACCTGACAGGTTTTTAAAACCGGTCAAGTCTGTCGAAACATAAGAAATCACCTTAGCCGTCTGATAATTTTTTAGAATAATCCTTAATCTCGGCATCCGCCTTTAAACCTGACACCAATTGACCAAATTCACTTGTACCCAGTGCTTGTTGTTGCTGTTCAGCTTTTTGGCGCAGTTCATCTTGTCTATCATCTGTTGTTGATTCCTCAGTTACAGGTGGGGGAACTACCCCATCTTTAACTTCTAATACCGTCACTAACGCATAATCACCATTATCTAATTTAAACCCCTTGTAAATTGCGGCATTTTCTGAAGGTTGTCCTATTTTAAAGGCTTCACGTACTATCACAGGTTGCTTGAGTGTCGTGTCTTTCCGCTTAATCCACTGTGCTGGTGACCAATTTAAGTCAGTAGCACCCGTCGATTTGGAATCACCTGTTTGTTTAATTTGATCCAGTAACGTTTTGCCTAAACTTTGCGCCTCTGCCCTCGTTTTATCGCGTGTGATGGCGCTAACAATCTCCTGTTTAAGCTCATCTAGAGGCTTGGCTTTTGCTTGTTCATGATCTTTCAGACGCAATATAACCGCATGTTGTTCACCAATTTCAATTGGCTCACTGTTATAGCCTCCTTCTAAAACATCATCGCTAAAAGCAGCCTCAATCACTTGAGAATGTGAAAGGATAGGATGTTGATCTTTTTGAGCACCTCCGGTACGATCAAATAACCCGGTACTTTTGCTCTCCAAATTTAAAGTTTCGATCAACACCTCTAAACTGTTTGGATTTTCAAAAGCTAAATTACCAAATTGTTCTGCTTGCCCTTCAAATTTTGTTTCAGCACCTTCTTTTTGAATATCTTTCTCTAACTGAGTACGCACTTCAGCAAACGAACGAACCACCTCCGGCTTGACATCTAGCAATTCAATAATATGAAAGCCATACTGACTTTTAACCGGTGTACTGACATCGCCGACTTTCATAGCCATGATAGCCTCTTCAAACGGTTTAACCATCATACCTGCACCGAACCAGCCCAAATCACCACCATTTTTCTTAGTGCCCACATCGTCAGAAAATTGCTTAGCTAACTCTTCAAAAGATTCGCCTGCATTTATTTTGGTTAACACCTCTTGGGCTTTTTTCAGAGCTGCCTCTATTTCTTCTTCAGTTGCATTGCCTTTAAACAAAATATGTCGCGCATTCCATTGCCCAGGCGTTGTGAAAGAGGCTTTACGCTCTTGATAAAGTTGTTTGAGCGTTTCCTCACTTATACTTTCGGTGCTAATTAAATTTGCTTGTGATAATTCTACATATTCAATACTCACTTTTTCAGCAGTCATGTATTGCGTAATATGTTCATTATAATACGTTTTAACTTCAGCATCGGTAATCGTAACAGAATCGTTAAAACGGTTCGCTGGAATAATTAAATAACTCAAGAAGCGTTGCTGTTCCTCAAGGAGGGTGCGTTGTTGTTGATCATAATCTGTCAAAAACGTAGAACGTAACACTCCTTCACGCAGTTGATCAGTCAACAATACTCGTCGCACATCCCACTCAAAGCGGGTGGGAGTCATACCTTGGTAACGTAAGGTTTCTTCATAGCGTTGTTGGGAAAATTGACCTTCCTCGTTGTAAAAAGCGGAAAAGCTATGAATACGGGTTGCTAATAAAGCATCCCCTATTCGCATACCTGCATCCATAGCGGATTGTACCAGCACCTCTTCTTCTATCATCTGTTCCAGTGTTTCTTGTCTGATTCTATTCTCCATGAATGATAAATCAATATTTTGATTTTGAAACATGGAGCGTAATTGTCGCTTACGTAAACTCACTTGTTGTTGGAAATCTCTTTCCGCCAGTTCAACCCCATTAACTTCAACAATGATTGTCTTTGGGGCGGGACTAAAATACTCATTTATTCCCCAAAATGCAAAGGGTACTGAAATAATCCCAACAATTACCCAAGCAAGCCAACCTCTGGCACCATCACGAATGTTTTGTAGCATGTTTTTTTTACCTATTAGCAATAAACATTATTATATTTTTTAATAAAAAATCACCTTAAAACAATACCTTTGCCAATTTAAAATTGTAGCCATTTCAAAAAAAATACTTATTTTTATAGTAGAATCAATAAATTAAAAATTGACGGATGCTAGAAATTGACGGTTTTTACAATTTGGCGAAAGTTTTGTAAAAGTAATCTAATTTTAAATCTTAAACATTAGAGTAACTATTCAGGGCAACCACAAGGGTGTGCAGCCTACGTATGAATATTTTTAGAACTCGCAATCAGAATATTGTTGTAGGGGCAATCCTTTATGGTTAGCCCTTGATGGGTATTTTATTTTTGGCGAGTTACCTCAGTATAACGGATTTAGGATACTTCGTTGCCGGAGCTTCGCTGCGATCAATTAACGGATTTTTCAGTTTGATTTAGTAGAACAGATTTAGGAAGTGCGGCTTTGCAGCGAGCAATTAACGGATTATCATTTGGGGGTGCTAAAAAAGATTTCATTTGGGGATGCTAAAAAAATCTGTTGAATTTATTAATCTGTTGTACTCAATTTAATAAGCAAAAAATTCGTTAATTTCCCTAATCCGTTGTACTCAGTTTTAGCGTATTAAAAATATTTCAAAAAAAGGGGGTATTTATTTTGATTAATCTCAAGGCTGAGTAGTTATATTAAATTCATAACTAGAATTTTCAACTATTCTATCTATAGTTTTTCAGTATAAATAAATTCACTTCAACCCAAACCATTTTTTTGAACATGATTTAGAATATTGATTTCCCGCAATTGTTAAGATTAAGAAGATTTTGGATAAAACTTTGGATAAAACTTTAAAGATATCCTAAAATAGAAGTGATGATTATCAAGTTAAAAAAAAAGCGTATCTTCATGATAAAGATACGCTTTTAGATAAAATGGCGGAGCAGACGGGAGTCGAACCCGCGACCTCCGGCGTGACAAGCCGATACTCTAACCAGCTGAGCTACTGCTCCAAAATTAAACTTGTTGCTCAAAAAAATAATCTGAACCCATTATACTCATTTTAAATCAAAAAAGCAAGCTTTTTTTCAAAAAATATCAATTTTTTTTCACCACCGTCATTAATTTAAATTAATAGCTAATAAAATCAATGAGTTATACAACACAATGAGCCATTATTCTTTTTTCAATGAGGCAGCAGGGCAAAAAAAACTTTGCCCACCCTACATAAAAGTTTAAATTATGCCCGTGTGTAGTATAGTTATATTAAATGATTGACTAAAGCCATTTTATGTATTTTATTTAAATTCCTGGGTGTTGAGGGACTTGAACCCCCGACTTTCGCCTTGTAAGGGCGACGCTCTTCCAACTGAGCTAAACACCCAATGATTTTAACTGTAATTAACTTTACTTTAAGGGCAGTTGTAAAATCATCATTCCAAAATCAATTAAAAAAATCAAGAAACCAAGTTAAAAAAAAACCTGGTTTCTATATGGAATAATTTACAGAGTGGTTATCCCTTACTAACCTCAAAATTAATGGGTGTTGAGGGACTTGAACCCCCGACTTTCGCCTTGTAAGGGCGACGCTCTTCCAACTGAGCTAAACACCCGCATTCTTGTTTACTGAATCTTTAAGTGCCTTACCGGGCTTAAATACCGGTACATTAGCAGCCTTAATATCTAGACGTTCACCGGTGCGTGGATTACGTCCAACCCTTGCAGCACGTTCACGTACCGAAAAAGTGCCAAACCCTATTAAAGTGACGGTGTCACCTTCTGCTAGAGCGTCTTTGATACTATCCATCAGGGCATCAATAGCTTTTCCCGATGCGGCTTTGGAAATATCCGCAGAATCTGCAACTGCTTGGATTAATTCTGATTTATTCATTTTTTCCCCATTTTACGAAAATAATGGTTAATGGTTAATGGTTAATGATGAACTATGTCCACCACTTAACGTTTTTAAATAAAAATGTGGCATCAAGCCCAAAAACGTGGTGGTATAATACACCTGACTGGAATGTATGTCAAGTGAAACTTCGTTATGAGCTTCTATTATCGTTTTTCAGAATAAATAAAATTTTACTTTAATCCAATTTAAAAATACTAGGTTGTCCCTAATTAGCTTGTATGCTAGTTTGTATGCTCTGATTTTGTCCAATAATGATATCATTGCTGATTGTAGCAGGTTTAAGAACGTTTTCCCCAGGCATGGGTACCCGTTGCAATGCAAATTCAAATACTTCTTCTATCCATTTGACAGGTTTGATATCTAAGTTGTTTTTAACGTTTTCCGGGATTTCCTTCAAATCTCGCTTGTTTTCCTTGGGAATCAGGACCATACGTATACCCCCTCTCAAAGCCGCTAGCAATTTTTCTTTTAAGCCGCCAATTGGGAGAACTTCACCCCGTAATGTAATTTCACCCGTCATTGCAACATCAGCACGTACCGGAATATCTGTCAATGCTGACACCATAGCAGTACACATACCAATACCCGCACTTGGACCATCTTTAGGGGTTGCACCTTCTGGCACATGGATATGTAAGTCATTTTTTTGATAAAAATCAATTCCTATTCCCAAAAGATTCGCCCGCGCCCGCACGACACTCATAGCAGCCTGAATAGATTCCTGCATAATATCGCCTAATTGTCCTGTATATGACAATTTTCCTTTACCAGGCATAATAACGGCTTCAATGGTAAGTAAATCACCGCCCACTTCCGTCCAAGCTAAACCGGTCGCTTGACCAATACGATCTAATTCATCAGCGCGTCCATAACGGAAACGCTGTACACTTAAATATTTATCAAGATGACTTTGTGTCACAGCGATTTGCTTAATATCAGGTTTGAGCAAGATTTCCCTAACCACTTTTCGACAAATTTTGGCGATTTCACGTTCTAGGTTACGAACACCCGCTTCGCGTGTATAAAACCTAATAGTATCATAAAGAGCATCTTCGTCAATATTAATTTCAGTTTCTTTGAGACCATTACCTTTAATTTGTTTAGGAATAAGATACTGCTGGGCTATATTAAGTTTTTCCTCTTCCGTGTATCCTGACAAACGAAGCACTTCCATCCGATCTAACAAAGGTGCAGGAATATTTAAAGTATTAGCTGTCGCAACAAACATAACTTCAGATAGATCATAATCGGCTTCTAAATAATGATCGTTAAAACTATGATTTTGCTCTGGATCAAGCACCTCTAGCAAGGCAGATGACGGATCACCGCGAAAATCCATCGACATTTTATCAACTTCATCTAATAAAAACAAGGGATTACGTACACCCACTTTAGATAGGTTATAAATAATCTTACCTGGCAATGAACCTATGTAAGTACGACGATGTCCCCGAATTTCTGCCTCATCACGTACACCACCCAAAGACATTCGTATAAATTTACGATTAGTGGCATTCGCAATAGATTGACCTAAAGAAGTTTTACCCACACCAGGTGGTCCAACTAAACAAAGAATGGGACCCTTCATTTTATTCACACGCAATTGCACCGCAATATATTCCAGTATCCGTTCTTTAACCTTTTTCAAACCATAATGATCCGCCTCTAAAACTTTTTCAGCTTCGGCAATATCACAACAAATTTTAGTACGCTTTTTCCAGGGTACTTTGAGCATTATATCAATGTAATTACGCACCACAGTTGCTTCAGCAGACATTGGCGGCATCAATTTGAGTTTATTAAATTCTGATTTAACTTTAGTTTTAGCCTCTTTCGACATGCCAGAAGATTCAATTTTTTTAGTCAGTTCATCAAAATCATTGGGAACACCTTCTAGTTCTCCTAATTCCTTTTGAATCGCCTTCATTTGCTCATTGAGATAATGTTCGCGTTGGCTTTTTTCCATCTGATCCTTAACTCGTTTGCGAATACGTTTTTCGACTTTGAGTAAATCAATTTCTGATTCCATTAAGCCAATCAGATGTTCCAAGCGTTTCTGCACCTCAACAATTTCCAGTATTTTTTGTTTTTCATCCTGTTTAACCGCTATCTGAGCGGCAATCGTATCTGCCAAACGACTTGGATCATCAATACCCGATAGGGAATTAAGGATTTCAGGGGGTACTTTTTTATTCAGTTTGAGGTATTGATCAAATTGCGATGTAATGGAACGTGATAATACTTCAATTTCTTTATCTTCATTTATTTTGACCGATAACGGGATGACGTTAGCCGCAAATCCTTCATTTATATTCAGGAAATTAATAATTTTAGCCCGTTGTTCACCTTCAACAAGTAGTTTTATTGTGCCATCGGGTAATTTTAATAATTGTAAAACATTAGAAATGGTACCCATCTGATAAAGATCATCCACCTTGGGTTCATTATCTTGAGCATTTTTTTGGGCAACCAATAAAATTTGTCTGTTGTCTTCAGCCAATGCCTTTTCCAGAGCAGAAATAGACATGTCTCTACCTACAAACAAGGGAATAACCATGTTTGGATAGACAACAACATCTCGTAACGGGAGTACGGGTAGGATTCGTTGTGGCTCTTCTATTATTTCTTCAGATATCTTATCCATAGGTATGAATTTTTATTAATGTTTAATGTTTAATGATTATGTTTAATGATTAGTGGTTAACAGGGATAATTAAGCATTAACCATTGTCTGCTTCTTTTCATTTCTATATAAAATGAGTGGTTGATTTTTACCCTCAATAACCGCCTCTTCAATAATAACTTTAGCGACATCATCACTCATAGAAGGCAGTTCATACATAGTATCTAACAAAACATGCTCTAAAATTGAACGCAACCCTCGTGCCCCAGTATTTCTTTTCATCGTCTTTTTAGCCACTGCTTGTAAAGCTTCCTGTCGAAATTCTAGCTCTGTACCTTCCATCTCAAAAAGGCGGGCATATTGTTTGGTTAAAGCATTTTTAGGTTCTGTCAATATTTGTACCAGTTGTTCTTCATTCAATTCTTCAAGTGTGGTTGAAATGGGCAATCGTCCAACCAACTCTGGAATCAAGCCAAATTTAATTAAATCGTCCGGCTCCAAGGTATTAAGCAGTTGATTTAAATTACGTTTATCTTCTTTATCTGAAACTTCGGCTGAAAAACCAATACCGCTTTTTTCAGAACGTGCCCGAATAATTTTTTCCAAGCCGGCAAAAGCACCCCCACAAATAAATAAAATATTGGTGGTATCAATGGCAATAAATTCCTGTTTTGGATGTTTTCTACCGCCCTGTGGTGGGACAGAAGCCACCGTACCTTCAATTAATTTCAACAATGCCTGTTGTACACCTTCTCCGGAAACATCTCGGGTAATTGAAGGATTTTCAGATTTCCTGGAAATCTTATCCAGTTCATCTATGTAAATAATAGCCGTCTGAGCTTTATCAACATCATATTCACATTTTTGCAATAACTTTTGTATGATATGCTCAACATCTTCACCTACATAACCGGCTTCCGTGAGTGTCGTCGCATCTGCCATTGCCAATGGCACATCTAAAAATCGGGCCAAAGTTTCAGCTAATAAGGTTTTGCCACTACCAGTTGGACCGATCAATAAGACATTGCTTTTAGCAATTTCTACGTCATTATTTTGGGCATTGGTTTCCAAACGCTTGTAGTGGTTATATACCGCAACAGAAAGTACCTTTTTAGCATACTCTTGTCCAATCACATATTCATTTAAGTGTTGATTAATTTCAGACGGCGTTGGCAATCGGTGATGAGTATCGCTTTCAGCATCTTGTGGTGGTAAATCCTCTTTTATAATATTGTTGCACAAATCAACACATTCATCACAGATAAAAACTGATGAACCGGCAATTAATTTGTGAACTTCATCCTGACTTTTGCCACAAAAAGAACAATAAAGCAAGCGTTCCTGAGTACCTGAATCACCTTTATTCTTACCTGCCATAATCAATTTCCTATTTTTGTTAATGGTTAATGCTCAATGGGAGATACATCATCATTAATAATTAATCATTAATCATTGTCTGCCGAGTGGATAAAACCTCATCAATGATACCATACTTCATTGCTTCATCAGCACCCATAAAATTATCTCGATCAGTATCCTTTTGAATCGTTTCTAAAGGTTGTTTTGTATGTTTAGCCAAAATAACATTCAGGCGCTCACGCACTTTTAAAATTTCACGGGCGTGAATGTCAATATCAGTCGCTTGTCCCTGAAAACCACCCAAAGGTTGATGAATCATCACCCGCGAATGGGGTAAACAATAACGCTTATCCTTAGCACCTCCCGCGAGTAATAAGGCTCCCATGCTAGCTGCTTGACCAACCACTATGGTACTCACATCAGGCTTAATAAACTGCATGGTATCGTAAATCGCTAATCCCGCACTCACAGAACCGCCTGGGGAATTAATATATAAATGTATATCTTTTTCCGGGTTTTCTGATTCTAAAAAGAGCAATTGAGCAACAATTAGATTAGCCATATAATCTTCGACTTGACCGACTAAAAAAACGACCCGTTCTTTAAGAAGCCTAGAATAAATATCATAAGCTCTTTCACCACGGGCCGATTGTTCAATGACAACCGGTACTAAACCACCTGTTGCCCTTACTTCCGAATATTGTTTATCATTCATTGTTTTGCACTTGTCTCATAGCTGTCATCTCCCATCACCAGGCTATAAAAATCCATCGGTTTGTCAGTTGTTTTAGCTCTTTCTAATAGCCATAATACCACCTGGTTTTCAAGTACAATGGATTCGACTTCTTTTAAGCGCTGTTCGTCCGCATAATATTCTTTGACGACGGTTTCCGGATCCTTATAAGCAAAAGCTATCCTTTCAACCATTTGTCGAATTTGTTCTTGTTCTACTTTGAGGTTATGTATCTTGACTAATTCACCTATCAAAAATCCCAGTTTAACGCGATTTTGTGCCTCATTTTTAAACATATCGGCAACTAAATTTTGATTTTGGAGCTCCTGCTGCCGAGTTTTTAACAATTGTTGTGTTTCTTGTTCTACTAAAGAAGGAGGTGCTTCAATTGGATTTTCTTTTAAAAATGCTCCCAGTATTTGTTGTTTGAGTTTGATATCGGTCACATACTTTAACTCACGTTCCATATTCTGACGTGTTTCAGTACGCAAAGTCTCAAGACTACCATTTGCCACCCCAAAGGATTTCACAAATTCAGCATCTATTTCAGGTAAGTACCCTGTAGTCACCTTTGATACATTCACCACAAAATGCACCGTCTGACCCGCTATTTCCGCATTACTATGATCTTTAGGAAAAGCTAAGTCAAATTCGCGTTCATCTCCTGTTTTTATGTCCCTTAATTGTTCTTCAAAACCAGGCAAAATAAAATCGTTTTGCCCTAATGTCAGCGATGCTTGTTTGATTTCATTACCTTTGAAAGGTAAACCATTAATGGTACCTACAAAATCAAGAATAATTCGATCACCATTTGTTGCAGTTCGATCATCCACTTCAGTCCAAGTTTGACGCTGCTGACGTAGCCGATACAACATTGTATCAACATCAGCTTCAGTGATTTCAACCACCGGTTTTTCAATGGCTAACCCATCTACATGCAGTGTGGTAATTTGTGGACGAATTTCAAAAGTCGCTGTGTAGGATAATCCTTGTTCAAGATATTTGATATCACTGTTCAAATCAAAAATGGGATTACCTACCAGGGCTAAGGCTAAGTTTTCCTGCGTAAGAGCATCTGAAAAACTGGTATGCAAGACTTCACCAAGCACTTCTTGACGTACTTTTTGACCATATTTTTGTTCGATTACTCGTATAGGGACTTTCCCTGGTCGAAAACCATTAACTTTAGTTTGATGTGCCATCGTTTTAAGACGGCTTTGAACCTTGGGTGCCATCAGTTCTTTTGGTAACCCAATTGTCATACGACGCTCAACTGCACTTGTTATCTCTACCGACACTTGCATGTCTTATAACCCCTTGTTTATACGTACCAATCAATTCTAAAATGATACCAATCACTTTTGAGGTTTGTGAAAATCAAACTTTAAGAGATCAATTTATATAACTTTATTTTACAGGCTTATCTATAAATGTAGATATTTTTATAAACTATATCCTAGTAACTAATAAAATTGGTGCGAAAGGAGAGACTCGAACTCTCACAGGATTTCCCTACTGGTACCTAAAACCAGCGCGTCTACCAATTCCGCCACTTTCGCTTATGAATATTTAGTCAACTAGATTGAAATTTTGTCATTAAATATAGAAATATATAGACATAAGTCTATAACAAGCTTTATGAATTATACTTAACATTTTTAAAAATGTCAAGTTTTTACCACTTTATAACCGGATATCACGTTTAATTATTGGGCCGTGTAGGGATTGAACCTACGACATGCTGATTAAGAGTCAGCCGCTCTACCAACTGAGCTAACGGCCCCATTTGTAATTTACCGAAGTAAACCTGTCAGAACTGTCGCTTCCTAAAGGCTCAAAATTTAATCTGAATCCTTTGTCAACTGAAGATATCTTTCCTTCAACTCATCTTGAGTTTCTTCATGTTTGGGATCGACCAGAATACAATCTACCGGACAAACTTCCACACATTGTGACGTTTCATAATGTCCAACACACTCTGTACAGAGTGCAGGTTCAATAATATAAATTTCTTCACCTTGGCTAATCGCACCATTGGGACATTCAGGTTCGCACACATCGCAATTAATACATTCATCTGTAATGTAAAGTGCCATGATAATTTTCCTAACTCAAAATTTATTTACCATCAATCAATATTGACACATTTTTTGACAAAGTGCCGCATAAACATCTGGATGAACAAAGTCACCTACCGGACCCCCTAACGTCGCAATTTCCCTCACCAAACTGGAAGAGAGGTAAGTATATTTGCCGGCTGGGGTAAGAAATATGGTCTCAATGTCCGGAATCAAGGTACGGTTCATACCCGCCATCTGAAATTCATATTCAAAATCTGACATTGCCCGAAGTCCCCTTACAATCACTTGTACACCACACTGCTTCGCAAATTGAGCCAATAAACTTTCAAAACCACGTACACTGACATTATTTAATTCTGCCAAAACACGAGTTGCTAAGTCAATACGTTTTTTTAACGAAAAAACGGGTTCCTTGGATGGATTAGCTGCAATTGCTACAATCACATGTTCAAATAACTTGGCAGCCCGTTTAACAATATCAGTATGTCCATTTGTAATCGGATCAAATGTACCAGGATAAATAGCCGTTATTTTCATGTTATTAATATTCCAACATTTTCAGTCAAAAATGTTTGGCGTATTTTCAGCACGACACGAAATATGATACTTTAATTGAATCATTTAGTCAAGTAAAATTTTGATTCGAGCAATATTAAAGAATTTCTAGGGGCTAAATTTTAAAAAACTTGATCATCAAGTCTAAACAAGCACAAACTACTTTGGCATAATAATCATTGTGAAAATAAAAGTCAAGCTTTAATCTGCTATATATTTTAAAATTTTAGATAACTGATTGATTTATATATAATTATTTTTTAAGCCAAATCAAAATCAAATATTTTAATTGAATTGGCTTAGAATATAATGATATTCATAAAATTTAATTTTCAAAACTGATTGAAAGACAAAATTTTGAACTTTCCAAATCCCTAACAAGTTGTTGTTTATATTGAGGTTATGCTAAAATTGTCCTGAAAAACCCACACCCTTGCGTGGTTTTGGGGGAATGATTGTGAAAAAAATTGAAACGAACTATTCCACCATTGCTTCATAAATGTGATTAAAACGGCATGGTTTTTTCATTGTGTAGCGAATCAACTCAATCCATGATTGACTCGAAACTAAATTTTATTAATGCCATCATGATAATGTAAAGGACAATGCTGAAAATAATATACGCCAATTTTGTCAAATTGTCGAAATGAGTTGTTTACGTCAGTTATTTGCGGATACTTCCCCGATGCCCAAACATCAATTGGGTCTTATAGCTATCCATGCACTTTGCTTCAGTCATTTTTGGATTTTTTGTGGAAAAAATAACCTATACTCAGCGCGGGCATAAATTTAACTTTTTAAATGAGTTTTTTTGTAGGGTGGGCAAGGGGTTTTCTTGCCCACCGCTTCTCGTTTGAGCTGGGGGGCAGCAAAAACAACCCACCCTACATAACATGCCATATTGTGCCCGTGTGTAGTATATTAACCCAATATTGTTCGGAATAGTTTTTGCATAATTGCTAACTTTTTGTTATTTAACATTTTTTTAAGCATCAAAGAAATCGATTTTTTCTAAAAATCGGATTTATGGCTGATTTAAATTTCTTAGCAACAAAAATCTTGCCATACTGACGAGATTTCTCTGAATTTTAACCATACAAATTTTATTGGTTTTATTTAAACAAAAAGTGTTCCGAGCACTATTGCTATTAACCAGGTTTAAGTTGGATTGACAAATTCTAACCATAATAACTAATTGAAATTTATGTCAAAATCAATTTTATGAAAAATGGATTAAAATTAGGGCAAAACTTGTTCCGTTTTTTATGGGGTCAAAAGCATTTTCAGGTGCAAAATTCTGTCACTTACTGATAATAAATAAGTTAATCGCATTATTGGAAAGGTCAAAATTTTTAAAATTAAAAGTCTCGTAAAATTTGTATAAGGCAACTCGCCAAAAATAATATACCAGGGTAACCTTCAGTCTTGCCCCCACAGTCATCGAGGGTTTGTAGGCTGCACACCCTTGTGCTTGCCCATGATGGGTATTTTATTTTTTGCGATTTACCTAAGTGCTAATGCCAATGCCTGGTCCCAAGCAGGTAATTTGATACCAAAAAGATCACTCAATTTGGCATTAGATAATACCGAATAAGCAGGACGTTTAGCTGGGGTTGGGTAATCCGCTGTCGTGATGGGTAGTAGCCTGGGTTGTTTTTTGGATTGCGCTATGATGGCTTTAGCAAATTCGTACCAATTAGTTTGTCCTGCGTTGGTTAAATGATAGATACCGCTCAAAGATTTAATATCAAGTTGATAAAATGGTGAATAGATTTGAGCTATGATATGCGACGTCGCTTGTGCAATCATACGGCTCCAAGTGGGAGCACCTATTTGGTCAGCCACTATTTTTAATTCTTCACGCTCGGCTGCAAGGCGTTGCATAGTCAATAGAAAATTTTGACCACGTCTCCCGTACACCCAGGCGGTACGTAAAATAAGATACTGCCCTCCGATGTCAATGATAGCTTGTTCACCGGTAAGTTTACTGGTTCCATAAACGCCTAATGGGTTGACGGTATCTATTTCGGTGTAGGGGTTCGTGTGATTCCCGTCAAATACATAATCTGTTGAATAGTGAATCAGCAGGGCTTTTAAGCGTAGACATTCTTCGGCTAATACACCTGGTGCGATAGCGTTAATCCGATAAACTAATTCAGATTCTTGTTCTGCTTTATCGACTTTGGTATAAGCTGCAGCATTCAGAACAATGCTTGGTTTAATTTCACGGATAACACGGCGAATAGAATCGGGATCTGCTAAATTAATTTGGGCTTGTAGCTGTTGATTCGCGCCTCTGCCGGCAATAATAACTTTACCTAGCGGTTGTGTGCTATGCCATAATTCCCAGCCAACTTGTCCATAAGGACCTATTAATAGTATTTTTTTGCTATCAAACATTAATTTTATTAACTGCTCCTAAAAAGTGGGACAAAGTTGCCCATTAGGTGATTCGCTCTCTGTTGATAACCCTTTCAGGTTGCAACTAGAGTCCTGGTTGAGCAGTCCCAACCGTTGGCATAAGTTCCATCAAGACGGTCTTATGCAACCCTGTACTGTATGAAATGAGGGCTGTCCCTTTAGGGTCAAATTGACCTCCAAGCCGAGACTTGAAAACCCATTTACCAATCTTCACTTCTCAATACCAGGTACGAGAAAACTTTTATCGTCATCAGCCAACCTGACTGATGCTTCTTATTATGGGGTGACTTAGTTTATTTTTAAAGTCATTTTAATTAATTGGACAACTTATACCAATACAGTCTAACTTTGTCCCATTTTTTGAGAACAGTTAATTAACTCCTATTATTGTTAATATTTTGTGCACCCTTTTCTACAAAAGTAGTGAACAGTTTGTTCACTATATAGCTGTTCAGATAAAGATTTTGATCTAAAGACCTGTCAGGTTTCCAAAACTTGACAAATCTGATAGCTTTGACCTTCCCTGAAAGGGGCGGCTTTGGGGCGTTCCATGTGCAGACCCGTTTAAGTCGCCCAAGTTGCCCCAATTTAATCACAGTCGGATAACGTATCCACCCACTTCATCATGGGATCAGGAATAATTGGGGTCAGAGTAAAATTAAAATAAGAAGAAACTATCGTAATTAATGTTACTCCGATCCAAATCATTCTCAATTGAGTTTGCTTATGCTGCTGGCTCTATTGATATCGTAGCCAAGTTGGTTGCGTGGTTCACATAAGAGCATTTAGCCAATAATTAATTTTACTCTGACCCCAATTATTGACGATATATTGAATAATTATCATACATACCTCAAGTCAAATGGTATTGATGATACCAACGATTACCTAGACAGGTATCTTAGTGGTATTCCAACACATAGATTAATAAGAATAATTAAATATGTGCTAACTAAGTTCTGAACCACAAATTTTCAAACATTTTGCTGGAACCAATTTGGATAAAAATGGGTGGGAACCACGTTTTTTCAAGGTATCCCATCAATTTTGAGGGGCAGATTTGGCCGGCACGAGCAAGCGTAGGGTGGGTAGAGTTTCACTGCACCCACCTTTTGAACGATTCCTATAAATGGTATGGTGGGTTGCAGCAAAAATTTTAGCCACCCTACGCTCGCTAAGTATGCTGAGTTTTACGTTCAAGCAGAAAACACATAAAAAAAACTATCTATTAAGAAAGCGACGGCTCGTCTTTTAGTTATTACTTATAGTAAAGTCTATAGGTGTATTTTCTAACCGATTTTGATTTGACGAATCGTTTCAGTCTCAAGTCCCGTTAATTCTGAAATAATTTCCACATCAAAGCCCTTGGTTT
>QNES01000002.1 GCA_003645255.1 Gammaproteobacteria bacterium | reverse complement strand
TTGAAACGAAGTTTTCCAATTCCCAATCCCCCAAGTACGTCCCTACATGGCTTCAGACTCAACTTCTACAAAATCGTCTTCACCTACACCCATTTCTAAGTTCGTCTGGCGACCATCAAGAATTGCATCGGCTACCCCATTTGCATATAATGTAATCGCACGAATTGCATCATCATTGCCTGGAATAATGTAATCAACATTTTGGGGATTATTGTTAGTATCTACAACCCCAACGACGGGAATACCCAATTTAGTCGCTTCTTTCACTGCAATTTTTTCATAGCCCACGTCCAAAATAAATAAGGCATCCGGCAGACTATTCATATCCTTAATTCCGCCCAAACTGCGTTCCAGTTTTTCCAATTCACGGGTGAGTGACAGGGCTTCCTTTTTGGTTAAGTGTTGTAAGGTGCCATCTTGAGATAGCATTTCAATATCTTTGAGACGCTTGATAGAAGCTCTGACCGTTTTGTAATTAGTCAGCATACCCCCTAACCAACGGCGGTTCACGTAAGGCATCGCGCAGCGGATAGCACTTTCTTTAACCGCCTCCTGTGCCGCACGTTTAGTACCCACAAATAAAATCGTCCCTTTTTTAGCCGCCAGTTGACCTAAAAAATTCGTTGCTTCATTATACATGGGCAACGTATGTTCAAGGTTAATAATATGAATCTTATTGCGTTCACCAAAAATATACGGTGCCATTTGGGGGTTCCAATAACGAGTTTGATGCCCAAAATGCACACCAGCTTCCAACATTTGACGCATAGAAATGTTTGCCATAATCTTTAAATCACTCTAATTAGGGTTAGTCCTCCATACACCCCATAGATTGACTCCCTTTTAGAAGCACCCCATCTATGTGACGGCGTATGTGTGATGTGATTGCTAATATATATTAATTAACTTAAAATAAACAATAATTAATTAACAATCGTTGATAAAATTATAGTATCAAGTTATAACTTGGTTGTAATTATAATTATTTATTATACTTTAAAAGGCTAGAATTTTGACTTTTATGTAGAGTGGGCAAGCCCACCAAAAGTTAAAAAAAAGTGCACAATTTACTTAGTAGTATACCAATAATATTATTTAATATCATTAAACATTATACAGTGATATGCCCATCTAATTTTAAAAAACTTAGGTGTAGCGCAATGATGGATAAACTGCTTATCCGATACCAAGTCATCATAAGAATTCTTGGCTACTTTGTACTCAAAATTTTAAATTAAACGACGACTTAACTTATGCCTTGCCGAAGTAGTGCATTTACATGCGGTGGCTATTA
This sequence comes from Gammaproteobacteria bacterium, assembly GCA_003645255.1. Taxonomy (GTDB): domain Bacteria; phylum Pseudomonadota; class Gammaproteobacteria; order Beggiatoales; family Beggiatoaceae; genus QNES01. The sequence goes on along the minus strand of QNES01000002.1, from coordinate 66,414 downwards.
GTTACAAAAGATAAGCATTTAATCTAAGTTTTTATCACATAATGAGCGATATGCTATCTAGAAATTTAGTACAATTCAATAGATTTAAAGGCAATATAAAGTCATTAAAAGTCAATCAATAAGTAATTATTAACAACACAGAATATTATTAACGTATAATTATTATTACTTAATCAGAAAATTTTTAACTTACCGATTATTATTTTTTCAGAATATTTTTTATTGCTGGATAAAACTTTTCTGGATAACAACTATACCATTAATCAGACTTCTAACAACTCCTATATATCATGGCTGCCCCTATTGTAAAAATTAAAACTCAAGAAGAAATTGAAAAAATGCGTGTCGCAGGGCGCTTAGCTGTTGAGGTGTTAGACATGATAACACCTTATGTCAAAGCCGGGATAACAACCAACGAATTGGATCGTTTATGCCATGATTATATCGTGAATGTGCTGCAAGCCATTCCTTCTCCTTTAAATTATAAAGACTATCCTAAATCAATTTGTACTTCCGTCAATCATCAAGTTTGTCATGCTATCCCTGGTAAAAAAAAGTTAAAAAATGGGGATATTATAAACATTGACGTTACAGTTGAAAAAAATGGATACCATGGCGATGTTAGCCGAATGTTTATAATTGGCAAACCCAGTATTCGCGCTAAACGTCTGGTAGAGATTGCTTATGAATGTTTATGGCTTGGCATTCATCAAGTTAAGCCGGGTGTTCATTTAAGTGCGGTAGGTAAAGCTATCCAAAATTATGCCCAGTCTAAAAAATGTTCCGTGGTACAAGAATATTGTGGGCATGGAATAGGAAGTCAATTTCATGAAGAACCTCAAGTTTTACATTATTATAACCCGAAGCTTGAAGATGTCTTATTGCAACCGGGCATGACATTTACGATTGAACCTATGATTAATGCAGGTAAACGAGAGGTTAAAATCTTACCCGATAAATGGACCGTGGTGACAAAAGATCATAATCTATCTGCGCAATGGGAACACACTGTTTTAGTCACCGAAGACAGTTTTGAAGTACTGACTTTACATGATGGTGAAGAAGTTTTTTGCCCTTCAAATTTAAAAAAATGATTGGAGTCCAAAGCTTTGGACTCCAACCCACTTCTGCACTTGAATATTTAGGGCAAGATTTCAGTTATGCTAAATGCCCCACGCAAATCTCCCGCTTCATAGCCAGTTGCTTTATCTTCAGGATATAACTCATTGAGTTTATCCTGAATCTTTTGATCAATTTCTGAACCATGACAGGTGAGACAAGGGGCGGCTGTACGGATAGCCTTCATATAACGTAGTTGGCGTTGCCCATCTTTTTCAATCACTTCATGAAATTCGAGTGTTTTGGAAGCTTCACCCTGAGTTTTGCGTTGTTCAAACTGTTCTAAAACTGCTTTTTCCCAGTCATCAGGCACATTTTTGGCATTGCGTGGCTTCAGACTGGTACGTTTAATAGTCAAGCCCACTTTTTCTGAAACCGCCACACTGATTGGAGCAGCCTTCGTATTACACACCGTCAGCACCTGAATGGCACCACCGGCTTTTTTTGCTGCCATGAGTTCCGATTTTAAAGCACCACCCAATTCTTTGATGGCACTGCGATAGCTTGCCAATTTTTCGGCATCTATCTTATCACCTGCAAACGCGAGTGGGCTACAAATTAAGCTAGATAAAGCTATGCTTAAAATAAAACGCTTCATATATTATCCTTTTTTAATTGAAATTCAATGTTCAAGTTTTTAAGTCAAAAAACTTCCAAAAAATACTATTTTTAGCAAAAATAATATTTTTAGAAGATTAATTCAAATTAACCATCATTACATATATAATATCCTTTAAATAATTTTTCAAATGAATGACGCACAATTACTTCGATACAGCCGCCAAATTTTATTGCCCCAGGTGGATGTAAGTGGGCAACAAAAACTGGCACAGTCAAAAGTGTTAATTGTTGGGATGGGCGGTTTAGGTTCACCGGTAGCGATGTATCTGGCAGCTGCCGGCGTAGGGCATTTAGTGCTGGTAGACTTTGATCGCGTGGATTTATCCAATTTACAACGGCAAATCATACATGACACCACACAATTAGGGCAATATAAATCCCTATCCGCTCAAAGTAAATTACAAGCCCTTAATCCGGAAATACAAATCACCCTTGTTAATCAATCCCTTGAAGGAAATTTGGAAAATTATTTGAGCGATGTCGATGTGGTTGTAGATTGCAGCGATAATTTTGCAACACGCTTTGCGATTAACACTGCTTGTGTACGCGCCGGCATATCGCTCGTATCAGGTGCAGCATTGCGTTGGGGAGGGCAAGTGGCTGTTTTTTTACCCGCTCAAAAAAATAGCCCTTGTTATCGTTGTTTATATGATGACTGTGAAGAACAAGCTGAAACTTGTAGCCAAACAGGTATATTGGCACCGTTAGTCGGTGTGATAGGTAGCATTCAAGCGTTGGAAGTTATAAAAGTGTTATTGGTTATTGGAAATTCCCTTTGCGGTAAATTATTACTATTTGATGCTTACACCGGAAAATGGCGTACCTTAAAATTGCATCCTGATCCGGCTTGCCCGGTATGCGCTTTCCCAAATTTTTTAGCGTAATTTTTTGAAGAAATCGTATATTTCCTTCAGTTGCCCTCGTTATTTCATACACGTTCCTTCGTAAAATTTACTTATGCTAGAAATTGACGGTTTTCACAAAATGGCTACGGTAAGCTATTGATTTAGAAACCCGTTTTTTGAAAAAATAGTATAAAATACATAATGTTATGCTTTAGTACTTAAATTAATAATTGACGAAAGGAACTAACCAAATATGCCACAAACTCAGCTTGAAGCTAGAATTAACACGTTAAAACAACACCTTAAAGAAGAAAATGATATTCTTTACGAGGTTGTTGAAAGTTTTCGTGAACTTGACAAAATTGCCTATAAATTAGGCTTTCTGAGTCAAGAGCAGTCTTATGCTACCCGCCTTTCCTGGTGGCCCATGATTTCTGTACTGGGCCTTTATTCTGCGGGTAAATCGACTTTTATCAACCATTACCTGGGGCAGGAATTGCAACGCACGGGTACTCAAGCCGTTGATGACAAATTCACGGTGATTTGCTATAGTGGTGATGAGGCCGTTAAAATACTGCCCGGTATTGCTTTAGATGCCGATCCCCGCTTTCCATTTTATCAGATTAGCCGTGATATTGCCGAAATCACGACCAAAACGGGACAACGCACAGATGCGTATTTACAACTCAAAACCTGTTCTAGTGAACAACTGCGTGGCAAAATCTTAATTGATTCGCCAGGATTTGATGCGGATAATCAACGCAACTCGACTTTGCATATAGCCCAACATATTATTGACTTATCCGATTTAGTCATGGTCTTTTTTGATGCTCGCCATCCTGAACCAGGGGCGATGCGTGATACCTTAACGCATCTGGTTTCTGAAACCATTGAACGTCCAGATTCTAACAAGTTCATGTATATTCTCAATCAAATGGACATTACTGCCAGGGACGACAACCCTGAAGAGGTGGTTGCTTCTTGGCAACGTTCTTTAGCACAAGCAGGTTTAACAGCAGGGCGTTTTTATCGCGTTTATAGTCCTGAAGTCTGCTTGCCTATTGAGGATCCTAAGACGAGAGAACGTATTGATAAAAAGTGTCAAGCAGATTTGGAAGAGATTCAGAATCGCATGAAGCAAGTAGGTGTAGAACGTGCCTATCGCGTGATTGGGATACTTGAAAATACCGCGAAGGACATTGAACATCACATTGTGCCGCGACTACGAAACTTAGTTCAGAGTTGGAAAAGCCAGGTATTCTGGACTGAAATGGTGTTAGGCGTTTTCATTGTGGTACTGGCTGCTTCCTGGTTTGGAATGACCAGCATAAGCCTTAAAGTGTTTGATTTACAAAATCCCGTTAATCTTTGGATATTTGGCGGTGTACTGATTACCGTTTCAGCCTTTTTGCACCTCAAAATTTGCAAATGGGCAGCAAATAGTATCCTCAAAAAACTTCAGTGTGAGAAGGAAATTAATGAGGACACTCGCGAAGGTTTAATGCGGGCATTTCGAAAAAACACCACCTCCCCACGCGCTTTGTTTATCGGGCTTATCAATGAACCGGTTGGTTGGGGCAATCGAATGCACAAACGTATTGGCAACATTTTAGGAAATGTCAATAGCTATGTGCAGAAGCTCAATGATCAGTTTACCAATCCATCTGGTAAAGCAACCGATAAACCTGCATCGTCACCGAAAACTGAGGAAGATGCACCTGCTACAGTCGCATAAAACTCATTTGTTAGAAAGGGCAGAAATCCGATTTTTTCAAAAATCGGATTTCTCATAAGGGTTAAACTGTTCACTGATAACTGATAACTAAAATGCCAAATCAATCTTGGGGGCGTTTTCCCTCAGTCTCACAAGAAGTTCGCCCGGTACGTTGGCGAAATAAGCCCTTATTAGATTCCCCCAAAATGGTTTTACCGATTGGTTTAGGGCGGAGCTATGGTGATGTTTGCTTAAATGATGGGGGAGCGGTCTTAAGCACACGTAGTCTTAACCGTTTTATGGATTTTAATAGTCAAACCGGTATCCTACGCTGTGAAGCCGGGGTTAGTTTAGCGGAAATCTTAGAATTATGTGTACCCGCTGGCTGGTTCTTACCCACGACACCCGGCACCCAATTTGTCACTGTAGGCGGTGCGATTGCTAATGATGTACATGGCAAAAATCATCATCGTGCAGGCACCTTTGGGCGGCAGGTATTGCAATTTGAATTATTGCGTTCCGACGGCGAGCGTTTGCTTTGTAGCCCTACAAGTCATCAAGATTATTATGCTGCAACAATCAGTGGTTTAGGATTGACGGGTTTAATCACTTGGGCAGAAATCCAACTCAAACGTATTGTTCACCGTGCTATTTCTAGTGAATCTATACAATTTGCTGATTTAGAAGAATTTTTTGCTATTTCAGCTGAATCTGATCAAGATTATGAGTACACAGTAGCCTGGGTTGACTGTGGTTCACAGGGTAATGGAAGAGGAATTTTTTTCCGTGGTAATCATATCACTAAAGATGAAATACCTGCAAAATGGCACCCCCCGTCACGCACTATTACTATGCCTTTTGACTTGCCTGGTTTTGTACTCAACCGCTGGAGCGTATCTGCCTTTAATTGGGTATATTATAATAAACAACGACAAAAAATTGTCAAAAAATTGAGCGATTATGGTCCGTTTTTTTATCCCCTAGATGCTATTTTACAATGGAATCGGCTCTATGGTAAACAGGGCTTTTTGCAATACCAATTTGTGGTTCCCTACGAAGATCATCAGATAATCAAAGACATTTTACAGACGATTGCTGCCTCTGGACTCAGTTCTTTTTTAGCGGTGTTAAAAACCTTTGGCGATTTAGTTTCTCCTGGGATGTTATCATTTCCACGTAAAGGAGTGACTTTGGCACTAGATTTTCCGATTAAAGGTTCAGCAACATTTGAATTATTAGAACATTTAGATGACAAGGTGCGTGAAGCAAAAGGGGTTGTTTATCCAGGTAAAGATGCCCGTTTATCCGCCCGCAACTTTCAAACCCATTACCCCCAATGGACAGAATTTGCGAAATATATTGATCCGCGTTTTTCATCTAGCTTTTGGCGGCGCGTAACCGAAACATGAAACGCTTGTGTTCGGGGACGCATTGCCATTTTTCTGGTTAAGTACAACGGATTTTATCTCCCTGGTAATGTGAATGTTATGAACCATTATTTCGAGTTTTTCAATACCGCCATTATCGAAACTCAAGCATTCCGCTGTTATCCATTGAATTCTAAAATCCGTTGTACTTAGGAATGCGGATTTAATAAAACCTCAAAAACTAAACCTGACAGGTTTTGAAAACCTGTCAGGTTTGACAGTTCAAGTTTTGGATTTATTAAATCCTGATTCCTTATTTTAGTATATCAGGGACAAGGATTAGAATGTTTCTGATGAATTGCTTCGATATCTTCTAACAGCTCGTCATTTAACACCATATCAATACTAGCAATATCGGTTTTCAGTTGTTCCATCGTTGTTGCGCCAATAATATTACTCGTCAGAAAAGGGCGACTATTAACATAGGCTAAAGCCATTTGTGCGGGCTCGAATCCATATTTTTTAGCTAATGCCACATACGCTTGGACCGCTTGTGTGGCATATTCATTTTTGGTGTAACGATCAAAGCGTTCAAATAAAGTTAGTCTTGCGCCGGCAGGGCGTACACCATTAAGATATTTACCTGATAACGCGCCAAACGCCAAGGGCGAGTATGCCAATAAGCTTACTTTTTCACGGTGTGAAATTTCCGCTAAACCGACTTCATAAGTACGGTTTAAGAGGTTATAGGGATTTTGGATACTAACCAGCCTGGGTAAATGGCGTTGCATAGTAAGTTTTAGATAAGTCATCACGCCCCAGGGCGTTTCGTTAGACACACCCACATAACGAATTTTACCTGCCTGAACTAACTCCCCCAAGGCTGAAAGGGTTTCTTCGATAGGGGTGCTTTCCTCACTATCATTATGGATATAACCTAGTTGCCCAAAAAAATTGGTCTGCCGATCTGGCCAATGGACTTGGTAAAGATCAATATAATCTGTTTGCAAGCGTTGCAAGCTGGCATCTACAGCTTGACGGATATTATCCCGATTTAGGCGCGGTCCACCTCGGACATAATTGGCTATTTCACCGGGACCAGCAACTTTCGTTGCCAAAATAATTTTATCCCTGTCTTGACGTTTCTTTAACCAAGTACCAATATAAGTCTCAGTCAGACCGTAAGTTTCCGCTTTAGGTGGTACCGAATACATTTCGGCAGTGTCAATAAAATTGATACCTTGGCTTAGGGCATAATCTAGTTGTTCATGAGCTTGAGCTTCTGTATTTTGCTCACCATAAGTCATCGTTCCTAAACAGATACGACTTACTTTAAGTTCCGTGTTTCCTAAAATACTGTATTTCATCATTTACACCTATCTGTGAACCTCAGTCATTTTGACAAAGCACCATTTCTTCAGCTTTTACCACATCAAATCATCCGGAATAGGATAATCTGCATAAGGATCATCTTCATTACTGGTTTTTTCTTTCTCCTTATTAAGATAAACCACCGTTTCAGGCACACGCTCAAGTAATTTTTCGGCAATGGGAGCCGGTACGAGATAGTATGTGTCATCTAAAAGCGTGATAGCTAAAAAACCATTAGCGAGTTGCTGTTGCTGTTTATCGTTGACGAAAAAGTTTTTAACGAATTTGCCAGCTTCGACAAAATTATAACTTACATTTGCTTTGGGATCATTCACTTGATGACGTTGAATGAGATCACGTACTTGCGCTTGTAACTCTTTTTCCAGACGTTGAACCTCTTTTTGGCGATTCAATTCTTTAGCACGTTCGATTTCTTCTTCCTGTGCTTTTGCTGCGATATAGGCGATTGATTCCGTATCGATTGGTTCAGGCGTACTTCGTTTTTTACGCTTTTTTTTCTGCTTTTGTTGCTGATGAGTATTTAATTTTGCCTGTTTATCAGCTTTTTTAGCTTGATCTTGAGATACCAAGCCACTTTTTAATAGTTGCTCTTGTAAAGAATGACTCATTGTTCAATTATCAGTTATCAGTTATAAACGTTTATCTATGGCATTTTTTAGGGCAATCAATAGCCCCAAACCAAAAAATGCCCCTGGGGGCAAAACAGCTAATAAAAACCCCCGATAGTCCTCAAATACCGTAATAGTCATCCATTGCGCCGCTTGTCCAAACATTAAATCCGCCTGGGCAAATAAAGTACCCTGCCCTAATAGTTCACGTAACCCCCCCAACATAGTTAGAGCAAAGGTGAAACCGATTCCCATCATTAAACCATCTAACAAGGCTTTATCAACAGGTTGTTTAGAAGCAAAAGCTTCTACTCGCCCTATGACAGAACAATTTGTCACAATCAAGGGAATAAAAATGCCCAGTGATAAATATAAATTATAGTAAAATGCTTTAATAATCATTTCAATGGCAGTGACAAATGAGGCGATGAGTAATACAAATACCGGTAAACGAATTTCGTCAGGTACAATATTGCGAATAAGCGAAACCGTCACATTAGAAGCCATTAAAATTAATGTCGTAGCAATACCTAAACCTAATCCATTGACTAAAGTGCCAGTTACCGCTAACAAGGAACAAAGCCCCAATAATTGAACAAAACCGAGGTTATTGTGCCATAAACCCTCACGAATAATTTGGGAATACGTTATCATAAGTTTATTAATTGGATTTCTTGACGACAGAATTTATTTTTCTGAACATCTATATCAGCAATGATATGGTAAATACTGCACCAGGTGCTTCTTGATTATTTTCAGCTCGAACTTGCCCACCATGATAACCCGCTATGAGGCGCACCATATATAAGCCAAGTCCCAAATGTGGCTCCATTTTACCCGGCTGAGTGCGTAAAGAAACCATTGATTCAAATAAACGCTCCGGCATATCAGTCGGTAATGCTTTACCACGATTAATGACTTTTAAATGAGCGGTTTTTCCTTTTAGCAATAATTCAACCTTAATAGGGCTATTTTCTAATGAAAAATCAACCGCGTTGGAAATAAGTTTATCCAACATTTGCGCAATGAGATCGGGTGCCCCTTTTAAAGTTATTGAAATTGAGGAAAGTTGTGCCTGAAAATCTTGGTTAGGATAAGCTAAACGATACCCCTCTACGCAACTACTTACTAATTCCGTTAAATCAAATACCTCTCGTTCCACATTTTGTAAAGCTTGCTCAAGGCGAGTCGCTTCACTTAAACGGGTAATAATCGTATTTAGACGGTTTATACCCTGTTTAGCGCGTTCTATATAAATCTGTGATTTACCTGGTTCATCTTCTTGTTCAATATTTTCTAAGGAAGAGCGCACTACCGCAATGGGTGTTCGTAATTCATGTGATAATCGACTCGCCATCCCCTCAAGATAAGTATTGTACTGTTTAAGTTTTTTTAAAATGCTAGAAAAACTGCGCGATAGGTCACCAATTTCATCTTGAGCAGAAGAATCAATTTGACTGGTTGTCACTCGCCCGTTGATATCAATAGCCGTTTCAGCCTGATTGCGTAATGAACGCAAACGCACCGATAAGCGCGTCGCAAATACCAGCAATAATACAGTGACAATTGAAAAAACGATCAAAGTTTTATTAAATAAATTGGCAATGGCTTGACGTTGCACCGTTTGAATGCTACTACTGGTTTCTTCCACCACGACGGCACCAATGACTTGATCATTAACCCATACCGGATGAGCTGCGGAAACAATCACAGCCTGTTTATCCACCGTAGAATGCCAACGAGTTTCAGCTTGCCCTTGAAGAGCACTATTAATTTCTTCCCCTTCAAGGCGTGAAGTTTGTACTTGATCATCTTTAAAACCTTCTGAAACGGGAGGAAGTAATAAACTATATAATCTATTAAGTGGATGACGGAAAAAGTCACGCTTTAACTCTCCACTTTTTGCCAGCACCCGCCGCTGTTTATCTAACACCCACAAGCGACGACCTGGTGTATCTCCCAAAGAATGAATAATACGTTCAATTTCTGGAGAAGGAATAAATACTTTTCCCACCGTTTCCAAATTTTGTATGGGAGACGTGCCAATTAAAGTTTTAATTTCCCGTTGCTCAGTATTATCAACATCCGCAATGGCAAAGCCCAATCGTTCACCAATTAATGATAATGAAATCCGTAATTCCAGTATATAACCTTCTTTAGTTTCTCGCCATAAGCACTGAATACGTTTTTCCGTCTGCGCTTGATAAGAATAGGCATCGTGATGATCTCGCACCTTATACGCATTAACCCACCCTGGTATATGAGGTGTAATAACATAACGATAAAATTGTTGATTGGGTTCCTGCATGACAATTTGTAGGTGATCACTGTGAACCAAACGCATAAGAGATTTATCACGGTACACCACTTTTTCATCACGTACAATAAATAGGGCATATAAATAATTCTGATATTTTCCTAAAACATGTTTAAAAGATAAAGAATCTTGTGAATAGTCTCCTAAATTTTTCAGAATATGTTTATCGCCATAACCCTCCACTTTATCTAAATATTCTTGCCAATCATTGATGTAACCATCTAATTTAATAGGTTCTTTAAAAAAATGGGCAACTAATTCCCCATCTTCACGTACCGTGTCAAGCAGTTTGCGTGAAAATAATGCAGGGCGTTCATTCAGTACACTAGCCAATGCCCGTGCCGTATCCTCCAACGACGTTTCAAGATTATCACGCAAATATTTTTCCATTTCCCGTACATATTCATAACCAACATAGGGAATACTAAATAGTGTCAATGACAGTAATAAAACTTTACTACGAATAGTCAACGTCATAAATTAATGAAATTTGAATTTTTGTAGTGGTTAAGATGATTCTTAACTCATAAATCAATACGATTTTTTCAAAAAATCGGATTTTTTTATAGTGCTAGTCACGGTGCTCTACCCCGACATTTTTTTTTGACTTATAACTTATAACTGACAACTGATTACTGAATCCAACGATATCCCATCCCATAAACCGTCTCAATCGCCGCAAATTTTGGCTCAATACTAACAAATTTTTTCCGAATACGCTTAATATGCGAAGTAATCGTACTATCATCAACAAACACATTCGCTTTTTTAGAAAGTTGCTCACGGTTTTTAACATGCCCAGGAAAACGCACTAAAGCATGTACAATCCAAAATTCAGTCAGTGTCAAATTCACGGCTACGCCCTGCCAAGTCACGGTTAACCGAAGAGTGTCTAATAATAAAGGACCTTTTTCTATCACATTTTCGGCACAAGGGGGTGTCCTAAGTGCATCTACCCGTCGGAACAATGCCGCAATCCGTGCCAACAAATGATGCATACTAATATCTTTAGTCAAATAATCATCAGCCCCTAAGCGTAACCCTGACACGGTATCAAATTCACTATCGCGTGCCGTCAAAAAAATAATCGGTAAATAATGCGATAAAGCGCGTAAGGCTTGGCATAAATCAAAACCACCTTCCACTTCACCTTCTAACCCAATATCTAATAACACCAATTCCGGTAAACGAGCATGAAATGCTTGCGTCGCATCTAAACGGTTAGAATAAGTACTGACTTCATAGCCCTGTCTACGAAGTACGGCAGCATAATTTTCCCGAATAGCCGGCTCATCTTCAACAATCGCAATGTGACGACTCATTATTAACTCCATTTTATCAATTCAATGGAAAATTTCCATTTTTTTGCCATATTTTGTCATCAGCTTGCCAGATATAATCTGTACAATCATAAAGTGTTATAAATTTAATAAAAAAGCAAGCAACTAAAATGGTGATGACAATAAACATTGTTAAAAATAATCAGAATCAATATCATAATTTTCCCTTTATACTCCGAGCACTCAAGTTTTAGGATTTTTGTATTAGAACAAACACTTATGTCTGCCCCTACGATACTCCGTCTTGCTACGCTAAAATCGGAAAACTTGATAGCTCGGAGTATATATACAATACTGAGGAAAGCAATTAGCATTTAAGATTAAGATTAAAGATATTGAATTAAGTTATTTTATCTATTTCAAAAATATGATTTTGAAACTTGTTTTAATTCAGGTTTGTTAGACTTAAGTTGCAAACATGGCATTATTTTTTTATACCTGAATCATTATAAAACTTTAATGATTATTTCTAATAATGTATATTTTATCAGGAATACTTAAGCCCACTTTTGCTCAGAAAACGGAGTGAAATGGGCAATTAATTTGGATAATAAGTGTATCACTTTTTAACATTGAGGAACAATTATGGATATGGTTAAGCCGAATACACAGGCATCACCACTTATTAGTTTGCTTAATTTTTTGGGCATTAGCCTACTAACGTCAGCGGGGGTATCAGTATTATTGATTGGTATTGTATTACTACTATCCTTAGTAGGCTAATTTTGGAGTTCATTTGATTGAAAGTGTTATCAGTAACGATACCATGAAAAAACATCTTAGAGGGAGCAGTCTCTTTCTTGGCCTGATTTTGGGGATTGTCACCTGGCAATACAATCAAAACCATGGTGTGTATCTCCAAGCCTGGTTAGCGCATGGCTTGCTACATACGGCTTGGATACGGACTCAAGCAAGTGGTTTGCATGTCAAACCTTGGCCAGGTGCTAATACATGGCCCCTGGCTCGTTTATTAATTCCCCACTTGAAAGTTGAACAAGTGGTCCTAACCCGTGCGGGTGAGGGAATGTCTGTTTTTGCCCTGGGGCATTCAGACAGCAGCGTATTACCAGGTGAATTGGGTAATAGTGTACTCAATGTACACCATCGCGACATCTATATGAGTTTTTTGAAAAAACTCAAACCAGGCGATATGTTAGTGCTTGAATCCCTACGTAATGGACGTTGGCATTACCAAGTGTCAGCGATTGAAGTGGTTAATAAAATAGATACCTACTGGGTTGAACCGAGTTTGAATCGACGTTTGACCTTAGTCAGTTGTTATCCTTGTAGCAATATAGAAGATGGTTCGCGTTATGTTGTGGTTGCTGAAGAAATTGAAAGGATAGTATGAAATATACTATTTCAGAAAAATAATTGACTTCGGAACAAAGTTTCACATTATAAACCTGTCAGGTCTTGGATACCTGACAGGTATTTACCTGAACACCTATAGATACTTAGCCCCTTCAAAAATGTTGGAGAGAATATCCATTTTCCTTAGTTAGTGTCCAGAAGGAAACTCCTGCAAAAAGCCCTACGCTAGCGATGGACGGATCAGTCCACTGCCATTTGCGTTAAGGGCAGACACACAGGTCTGCCCCTACCAATCTCCACATATTCAGGGGATTTCGGTGCTAACCTGCGTGTTCGCCCAGGCTTAATTTAATGGCATTAACTTTACGCTCGCTTTAGTTATTCTATCCTGGTTTATATTTAATCTTTGTTGTTATTGAAAAAGTTAAACCAGCGTTGCCACCAGGTTTTTTGGGGTATCACTTGAGAGGAACGCACTAAAATTAAGGAAATATTGTCTTTACCCCCTTTTTCGTTGGCTGCTTGAGTTAATAACTTAGCTCTTTCTTCAAATGTTGCGGTTTTTTTTATAATAGCATAAATATTATTGTCGTCAACCATATCATTTAAGCCGTCGGAACAGAGCAAGTAAATGTCTTGAGCTAATAGTTTGTGTTCTTGAATTTCAACATTGACTTGTTCACCAACTCCCAATGCCCGGGTGACGAGATTTTTATTCTGAGAATGGCGTGCTTGTTCTGGGGTATAGTAACCGCAGTCTATTAATTCTTGCCGTACTGAGTGGTCTTTGGTGAGTTGGCAAAAGGTTTTGCCACGGAGCCGATACAAACGCGAATCGCCTACATGGGCAACACTGATAAAATCATTATGAAATAACACGGCGACTACCGTTGTGCCCATACCCTGGTACCGGGCTTGCTGTTCTGCCAAATTATAAATAATTTGATTAGCTTTTAACACAGCTTGTTCAAGTAGCACAGTAGCGGAATGATAGCGGTGATTCATAAGACGATGCTTGGGGAACTGCGTTTTGAGAAGTGTTCCTAGTTGTTTTCTGATGGTTTTGACTGCCATTTCGCTTGCGACTTCTCCCGCTTGATATCCTCCCATGCCATCGGCTAGGATCGCTAACCCTAAAGATTTGTCAGTACCTATATGATCTTCGTTATGTTCACGGACTTGCCCTGTGTCGGTGTGGCATACCATTTCTATGCACATGTTATATTTCTCCTTGCTCGTTATAGTCCCGCAGCGCACGGGCAAATTCTGTTCCTGTTTGATAACGAGCCGACACTTTTTTTCGCAAAGCAATATCTACCACGCGCTTGAGGCAGAGGGATATATCGGATCGCACGGTGATAATATCTGGTTGTGGTTCATTGGCAATTTTGAACATTAAGGTTGCCAGTGAATCAGCTTTAAAGGGTAGTGTACCTGTTAATAGTTGATATAACATCACACCCAATGAAAACAGATCGGTGCATCCCGTTAGTGGTTTGCCTGCTAATTGTTCCGGTGACATATAAGAAGGTGTACCTAAAATAATACCGGTTTTGGTTTTATTGGAATCCGTGATACGGGCAATGCCAAAGTCGGTGATTTTAATTTTGCTCGTAGCTGGATTATACATGATATTAGCGGGCTTAATATCACGATGAACAACACCTTGGCTGTGGGCATAATCTAAAGCTTCCGCCATAATAATGACAATGTCGATAACGGTGTGAATAGGCAATAAATTGTCAGGTTGAGTATAAGGAACTAAGTTACCGCCTTTAAAAAATTCCATAGCAATATAGGCTAAATCTTGTTCTTCTCCCGCTTCATAGATTGAGACAATATGAGAGTGCGTTAAACGTCCAGCAGCGGTGGCTTCCCGAAAAAAGCGCATAGTGGCTTCTAGTAATTCATCTACTTCAAATTCTTGTGACAAGGGGAGGGTTTTGATCGCAACTAGGCGATCTAGTTTGAAATCTTTGCCTAAATACACTCTGCCCATAGCGCCCTTGCCTAATGGTTTTTCTATTTGATAACGTCCTAAAATGGGTTTCTCATCCAGTTCATCATTTTGCCAATCATTTAAACGGTTGCTGGATAATTTAGGTTTTTTTAAGCAATGCAACCTTTCTAAGCGCAATTCGACATCTCGAAAATGGGCACTATGGCTTATAATATAGCGGTACACTGCACTGGCACGTCGGAATTGACGCTTGCGTTCATAATCAAGTGCTAAGTTATAAAGTAAGCATAAAATGGTTTCATCCGGTGGACAGCGGCGAAATTTTTCATAAGCTAAATCTAATTGCCCTTGCCCTTGAAATGCTAGTCCTAATAATCGGTTGCTTTCTACTGCGTCAGGATGTAAACGAAATGCATCTTGATAAGCGACAATAGCCCGTTTGATTAATAAACTCAAATGTCCAGTGGCTATGAGCAAAATAAGCAACATTAATGGGATTAATAGCCCTTGATTCATTAGGGTAAAATATCCTAAACCTATTAGCAGCATCCCGGTAGTGCTCATCATCAGGGCTGTACGGGCTTTCATTAGAGGCAATAAGAAGCTAATATAAGCTATAATAATAATAAATAGGCTTATTTGTAGCCATATTGCCCAATGCGGTACTTGAAAAAAATCTTGATTAAGCAAACTGGTTAAGGTATGGGCTAACACTAATACTGAGGGCATCTCACCCAGTGGTGTCGATTGGAAACCAGTCTTATTTTGAGCCGTCATGCCTAATAATACAATTTTGTCTTGATATTTTTTTGCAGGGATACGCCCTTGTAAAACATCTGTAAATGAATCGACTATTAACGAATCCTTGTTGTAAAAAAAGGGGCGTATAGATAACGTGTTATCAGTATTAATCCTTCGTTGCTCTATGTGTATTCCTTTACCTAGCAAGACTTCGATGTCATTCTTTTCATGATTAAAACTTTTCGCCGCCAATAGTAAAGAAAGCGAAGGGTAATAAGCCTTTTTATATTTAATCACCAAAGGTATTTGGCGCGAATTAGCCTGTTTGGGATTAAAGTAACCTATTCCCAATGCGCTGTTACTAAAAATCGCCAAGGGCGGTTTTGCATTCACTCCTGATAGGGGTTGTGGACTATTTCCAGGATGATCAAATGGCACTCTGATTGTTTTAAGCCGATGTTGTTGTAAATAATCCGGCAAATGGGGTGCATGAATATCGTTGAGTTTTCCTAACATAAATGGCATAGCGAGTATGACGTTATTAGCTTGTTTAAAACAATCCGCGAGTTGTTGATCACTGTCCTGATCAATGTGAGCGGCTTGCAATTTATCTTCTAGGGTTGTTAAAGTATCAGGTAATCCTTTGATAAATAACGAATTTTTATAAAATTTATAGAGTTGTTTAATGCGTCTTTTATCTTTTGTATATCGTGTTCTAACTTTTTTGACTTGATTAATTAAGGTATTTAGTTGTTCTAGTTGTTCATATAGTTCATTTAGTGGCTTAGAATGGGCATAAAATGTCATTAAATCTTCAATGTAAATTTGCCCTGGAACTTTTTGTGCTTTGGAAAAGTCGAGGGTGATACCAATGGCTTGACTATACGGGGCTAACTGATCTACCATTTTGGCAATAACGGTACGTGACCAGGGCAATTCACCTAGTTGTGCTAAACTGTGATCATCTATCGCAATGACGGCGACTTTTTTACCAGGATCACGGCTTATTTGTTGTATACTCCAATCGTAAGCGATTTGTTCTAGTGGTTGTAAGAGGTTTAATTGTGCCATTAATAATAAAATCAGGCTGATTGCTAAACCAATAAACCAATCGCTAGCCAAAATTTTTTCTGGGAACATTGTCAGTGGTTATTTTCTTATTTGAATGATTTAATCGTTATAAATTGATTTGATGATGTGCATGATTTAGGAAAGCAGATTACATGCCAAGCTGGTATGATTTTGGAATTTTTTTGATGTGAGTGGGAATTTTTTGGGATGAAAATTTAGGCAGAAGGGAAGGATAAGCAGGGAAGGATAAGCTGAGAGCTATTATTTAATGCGGAAACAAATTGGATTTTTTTGTCACTTGCGTTTCTTGAGCGTTTTTTGGTGAAACGATAAACCTGACAGGTTTTAAAAACTTGTCAGGTTTAAAGTTTACTTAGTTAAACTGATTAACTTGCTCAATAATTTGATCAGGCGTATAAGGTTTTTGCACTAGTCCCTTTGCTCCCGTCATTTCAGCCCATACACGATCTGCCTTTTGTCCTTTTGCTGTGACAAAAACAATGGGTATATCCTTGGTGGAATCCTGGTGAGTTAATTCCCGACAGGCTTGGTAGCCATCCATTTTTTGCATGACAACATCCATAAAAATCAAATCAGGCTTTTCAACCGAGGCTTTGTCAATAGCTTCATGACCAGAACTGGCTGTAATAACATTGTAACCAGCATCAGAAAGGATATTCTGAATATTAATCAGATCGACTTTTGAATCATCAACAGCCATAATTTTGTTGATACTCATTATTAGGTTCTCCTTAGTTGGTGCAAAAATTTCGTTAATTGAATAGATTCAGAATGAGTATGATTTTCATAAGTTATCATCGAATCAAAAGCATATGTTATAGACTATATTAGTATATTATATAGATTCTAACTTGAACATTAAGTTAAAAATACGCTAAAATGTAAAAATTGAAATGACGGAGGCTGATATGCAAAAATTGATTACTATACCTTTAGATGATGATAACGAAAAAGATATGATTGTACAAGAGCATTTAACCAATTATTTAGAAAATGGTTGGAAAGTTGTACAAATGATTTCAGTTGGCAGCGGTATTGGCACGGGCGATGATGAAAGTGGTGGTTATGTGGCAGGATGGATAGCGGTTTTGTTAGAAACGTTAAATGATTCAGATTAATAAATTTGTTTGAATCAAATTTTGAAATTAATAAGGAGGCAAATGATGAAATATCTCACAGCCCTAAGCTTAGTCGTGTTGTTAAACACGTGGGTTTTAGCTGCTGAAGTCGACTTTTCTAAAGTTTATATTGATGAAGTTGAAATCCCGCCATCTCCAACATTGCGTATTGGTGGTGTGGAAACGATTGAAAGTCATTATGACGAGGTAGCGGTGTTTAATTGGAAATTGTTACTGGGTTTTAATCCTGACAATGCTACTTTTTATGTGAAAGATGCACAGTTGCAAAATTATTTTGCGGATCAACTTCTTCAACAACGTTTGCGTGGCACCATTTGGAAAGGGGACTATAAAACTGCTAAAAATGTTTATTCAACTGAGCTACGGTTGATAAGTGTACAAAATGGTTTTATAGGTGCTGAAATTATTCATCGCACTGAAGATGAACCTGAGCCTTCTAATTTTTTAAAAGCGAGGATGGCAGGTGATATTAGTACCCAATATCTGATTGATGAAAAAGGCGATGGGGAATGGGTTTGGGTAGATGTAGCAAGGTATAAAGAGATTGTGGCTCAAATCAATGAAGCTAATGAGGGCAAAGAAGGGGATGAAATGGCTCCCATCCCTAATATTATTAATGCCCGTCATTTGGTACGTTTAAAACGTACACGGGAAATTGGTAATAGTCGACATGCCAGTAGTCGTTGGGGTAGTCATAATGAATATCGTTTTACGGTGGAAAATGATAAGATTATTGGCAATGTAGGTAGTCCACCCGATAATTATGGTAGCCAGGATGTGTTGACTGGAAGTGGAAAACTTGAGTTGACGATTTCTGATTCGTTGGAAACTGAACCACCGCTACCTGAATAATTGTGAAGGGCAGACACACAGGTCTGCCCTACAGTGAAATAATTCACCATTCCTAATTATTTGACAGCTTCTTCTGCCGGATTGAAAAAAGCATCCCATTGTTCATCTAAACAAGTACAGGCTTTTTGTAAATCAAGGACTTTCAAAATCCCCCCTTCTTCTTCAATTAAAATCCCCTCTTGACGCAATTTACGCAATCCATCTTCAACTTCAAAATCAATGGCAAGCCCATATTTATCTTGGATGTAGCTTTCAATTGCGCTATCCAGTTTTTCTTGGGTATAGTTTTTATCGCGATGGCTATGGAGAAAATAATAGGCTAAAATCGCCTCCTTATCTTCTTCTTCCTCAGCCATATCAATGAGGAAGTTCATCACGCCTACATTATTGTCCAGATTATGAAAGTAAAGATTGCGTGATAATACCATCATGTATTTATCACGCTGTGTGAAAATATTCATAATCTGACGAAAAATAACCCCTATTAAACCAGCAAAGGCAAAGGCTAATGTAACGGGACTGACTGCGGCTACTGTCACCTTGGTAACGGTTGTCCAGATTCCACCAATTGTTCCCCCGCCCCCGGTTATGCTTAACTTGATCTTGTCAAACATTTTAAGGCGTACATTCTGGTTAGGAAAAAGCATTCCCAAGTCAGTACGAGGAATGTTCTTAAACAGTTTGATGAAAATATGTTCATCTGTGACATCAGTAGGCAGATTTTGACGGGATTTTTGGACTTGTTTTCTAGCCTTTTTTTCAAATTTGCTTTGTTTAGCATCATCCCAATCTTCTTTTGCTTTTTCCAGTTTGAGCAAATCCTGAACACGCTCATCTTCTGTTTTGAATTTCAACAAAAAGAAAAAGCGTTTGTAAATAGGTATTTCAAACCGCTTTTTCCGCAAAAAAAGACTGTACCAAGTACGTTTATATTCAACCTTTGTCGAAGCGCCGCGATAATAGGTAATCATTTCCGCAAAATCATCTAAATCGACTGACACACTAACGCCATAATATGAATCTGCATTCATCAGTTCATTGAGCTTATCAACTGTCAATCCATCATAATTAGCATTATTGAGCAATTCACGTAATTCATTGATAAGAGTGTTATGAAGTTCCGATTTTTCTTGATCAGAATACTCGTGTTGAGTCACAATATCGCTATCTGGATTAAAGGGGGCATAACAGCGTTTTAATTCTTCCAAATGCGAATAAAATTTGTAATGGTAAAGGGCGGAAAAAATTTGGCAAAATTCACCAAATTGTTGCTGCTCTTCATCACCCCAATGGGAAGCCGCTAATAAATCAGCCACAATTTCTTGTTTGGCAATAGGAATAAAGCGTTCCCTGGGTTCTTCCGGTGTTTGCAATTCTTCAGACATATTTTTAGTTAATCAATTATCAGTTAGACAGAAATACTATTTTTCAAAAATTAGTATTTCTAAATTATTTTAATTCAGTCACAAAAATACGATTTCTTGAAGAAATCGTATTTCTAAATTATTAATATTAACATATAAAACAATAAATTCAGATTAAATTAACATTTACAATGACAATTAAGAGCTTGAGTAAATGATTTTTAACAATATATCATTAACCATTAACTATTAACTATTAACCATTAACCATTAACCATTAACCATTAACAACATGAATTGGTTTGAAAAATTACTGCCCTCCCGTATTCGTATTGATAGTAATAAAAATAAACATTCTGTTCCAGAAGGGGTTTGGAGTAAATGCCCAGTCTGTCAAGTGGTATTATACAGCCCTGAATTAGAACGTCTTATGAATGTTTGTCCAAAATGTAGCCATCATTTACGCATCTGTGCCCGTAAACGTTTGGAAACTTTCCTCGATCCTGATGATCGCGAAGAAATGGGTACTGAATTGTTTGCCACTGATCCCCTTAAATTTCGTGATAAGAAAAAATATAAAGATCGCCTCGTGCAAGCACAAAAAGCCACAAATGAAATGGATGCACTAATTGTTATTAAAGGACAAGTGAAAAGTGTACCTCTAGTAGCCTGCGCCTTTGAATTTCGTTTTATGGGTGGCTCAATGGGTAGTGTCGTTGGTGAGCGATTTGTACGCGGCGCTAATACCGCTATTGAACATCACATCCCCCTAATTTGTTTTTCCGCCAGCGGGGGAGCGCGTATGCAAGAAGCCCTCTTTTCGCTCATGCAAATGGGCAAAACCAGTGCGGTTCTTAACCGCCTTAATCAGCATGGTTTACCTTTTATATCAATCTTAACTGACCCAACGATGGGTGGTGTTTCCGCCAGCCTTGCCATGTTGGGAGATATTAATATTGCTGAACCTAATGCCTTGATTGGTTTTGCCGGACCCCGTGTTATTGAACAAACGGTACGTGAAACCTTACCCGAAGGTTTTCAACGCAGCGAATTTTTGCTTGAACATGGTGCGATTGACATGATAGTAGATCGCCGTGAAATGCGCGATAGAATTTCTTCCTTACTCACTATGTTAACCCATCAATTGCCCCCGGGAAAACAAGCTTGGCCAATCGTCATCCATCAACCTCCATCTGATGTGAATGACAGCTAATTTGAATTAGAAATCCGATTTTTAAAAAAATCGGATTTCTTACCATTAAACAAATACGTTTTTTCAAAAAGTCGTATTTGCATGAACCTATCCCACTCTTCATTTTTGATTTAAAAAAATCCACATTATTTATAGGCTTTAACAAAAAAAAATCCTAACATTAACAAGCAATTAGCTATTTTATACTTAAAAATCAATCACTTATAAATTTAATTAACTTTTTAGCCGTTTATACGGTATTATCTAATAAGATGAACTTAGGAATCAAAACTGATAACTGATAAAGCAACCACAAAGAATTGCCCCCCACTAACTGACAACTGATAACTGATAACTGATAATGTCTGAACAAATAACGGACTCCGATTCCTACGAAGTCGTTAATTTACTAGATAATGCCATTCAAAATGGCGATTTCACCGGATTAGAGCAATATCACGTCATCCGGCGTAATGGTCAATTAACCTGTTTTGATACAGGCAAAATTATTAATGCCATGACACAAGCCTTTTTAGCGGTTGAAGGTGATACAGCAACTACCTCAAATCGCATACAAAATGCCGTCAGTGAACTAGCTAAACAAATTATTAAAGGTATATCCAGGCGTTTGCGTGAAGAAGGTACGGTGCATATTGAAGATATACAAGATCAAGTGGAATTAGCTTTAATGCGAGCCGGCTTCCATAAAGTCGCACGAACTTACATCATTTACCGGGAAGAACATGCACATAAACGGGCTGAAAAACCCGAACAAACCATTATCAATGTCATTGATGATGCCGGGCGGCATTGCCCTTTGAATGAAGATCGCTTACGGATACGAGTTAGTGAAGCCTGTATCAACTTATTTGATGTCACCCCAAACCGGATTATTGAAGAAAGCTTAAAAAATCTATTTGATGGCATTTCTAAGCGGGATGTTAATCACGTATTGGTAATGAGTACACGCACGCTGATTGAAAAAGAGCCAAATTATACTTATGTAGCAGCTCGCCTATTACTCGATCAATTACGCTCAGATGCCCTCAATTTTGTCAAATTTCAGCCCACTTTTGCAAGTGCTACGGATATGGAACGTTATTATCCCAGCTATTTTAAAGCTTATATCCATTCCGGTATTGAACACGAATTATTAGCTCCTCATTTAGCCAAATTTGATTTAGATAGATTAGGCAAAGCCCTTATTTCCGAAAGAGATTTGCAATTCACTTATTTAGGATTGCAAACCCTATATGACCGTTATTTTCTACATTGGGAAAATACCAGGTTTGAATTGCCACAAGCCTTTTTTATGCGCATATCAATGGGACTCGCGCTCAATGAAGATGAACCTAATGCCCGTGCCATTGAATTTTATCACTTATTATCCCAATTTGATTTTATGAGCAGCACCCCAACGCTGTTCAACTCAGGCACCTTGCGTCCACAATTATCTAGCTGTTATCTGACAACCGTTCCCGACGATTTAGAAGGCATTTACAACGCGATTAAAGATAATGCCATGTTATCTAAATTTGCCGGGGGTTTGGGTAATGACTGGACACCTGTACGGGGCATGGGTTCACATATTAAAAGCACTAACGGTCAATCCCAAGGTGTGGTGCCATTTTTAAAAGTGGCTAATGACACCCTGGTTGCTGTTAACCAGGGAGGGCGCCGGCGCGGTTCCGGTTGCGCCTATTTAGAAACATGGCATATCGACATCGAAGAATTTTTAGAGCTTCGCAAAAATACAGGTGATGAACGCCGTCGCACTCACGACATGAATACCGCCAATTGGATACCCGATCTATTCATGAAAAGGGTACACGAAAATAAGCAATGGACCCTATTTTCCCCCAATGAGGTGCCTGATTTACATGATTTATACGGTGAACCGTTTAAATTGGCTTATGAAAAATACGAGCAGGCAGCTGAACAAGGGCAAATGAAAATCTGGAAGCCTGTTTCTGCGGTAGAACTCTGGCGCAAAATGTTAACCATGTTATTTGAAACAGGGCACCCCTGGTTAACATTTAAAGATAGTTGCAATCTGCGGAGTCCACAACAGCATGTAGGGGTAATATATAGTTCAAATCTCTGTACTGAAATCACAATAAATACTCAAGCCGGCGAAGAAATTGGGGTATGCAATTTAGGTTCAATCAATTTACCTGCTCACATTAAAGGTGGCAAACTAGACACAGAAAAATTAAAAACGACTATTCGCACCGCTATGCGGGCATTAGATAATGTCATCGACATTAACTACTACGCCGTGCCTCAAGCCCAGGCGGCTAATTTGCGTCACCGCCCCGTTGGGCTAGGTATTATGGGTTTCCAAGATGCCTTATATAAATTACGCATTCCTTATGCAAGTGAAGAAGCCGTCGAATTTGCTGACCAGGCACAAGAACTGATCAGTTACTACGCCATTTCTGCTTCAACTGACTTAGCAGAAGAACGAGGTTCTTACTCTAGTTTTGAAGGCTCACTCTGGCACCAGGGCATTTTGCCAATAGATAGTATTAAAAAGTTGGCAGAAGCGCGTGAACACTATTTAGAAATGTCCACGACTTCTACCCTGGATTGGGATAGTTTGCGCGAACGTATTCAAGCGGTAGGAATGCGTAATTCTAATACCATGGCAATTGCCCCCACAGCAACGATTTCAAATATTTGCGGTGTCACGCAATCCATTGAGCCTACTTATCAAAACCTCTACATAAAATCGAATTTATCCGGTGAATTTACGATTATCAACCCCTATCTCGTGCAAGACTTGAAGACACTCAACCTTTGGGATGATGTGATGATCAATGACATGAAATATTGTGATGGGCGTATTCGTCTCATTGAACGCATTCCAGAAGAATTGAAAAAGCTATATGCCACCGCTTTTGAAATTGACTCTTCATGGTTAATAGAAGCCGCATCACGGCGGCAAAAATGGATAGATCAAGCACAATCGCTTAATTTATATATGCTAGAACCCTCAGGGCGCCAATTAGATAACTTGTATAAACTTGCATGGCTGCGCGGGCTTAAAACCACTTACTATCTGCGTAGTATGGGAGCCAGCCATGTTGAAAAAAGCACGGTGATTAAAGCCACACCAGCACCGGTTTGTACATTGGATGATGAAGAAACATGTGAGGTTTGTCAATAGAAACACAACGAACCCATTTTTTTTAAAGAAATCCGATTTTTTAAAAAATCGGATTTCTAACAAATAACGGAGACAATTATGTTAGATTTTAGCGAAACCAGTATTTCCAGTCCTTCCAGTGATCATTTCTACAGCACTGAAGTGCCACATAGAAAATCGAAACCCACTCACCAAAAAGTAAAAAATGTAGGGGTGAACCCGTGTGTTCGCCCTAAATCTGTTCACCCTAAAAAAGTGATATTTCCCGTTTCAAGCAGTTTAGATCCCATCACCATTGGAAGTAAACGCCCCGAAGCTTCTGACATCAAAATTATTGGAGGACGTAACTATGACTTGCGGCAACCGATACCGGTCAAATATAACGAGGTAAGGGAACGATTTTTGGCAGCCCGTAAAAATTTCTGGACCCCCAACGATATTCCAATGGGAGAAGATAAACTGCAATGGCAAACAGGGAAATTAACCGAAGCAGAAATGTGGCTCTTCAAAACCAATATTTCTTATCTCACCGCCGGTGATAACCTGGTGCCTGACAACCTGGTGAATGCCATATTTCAACACATTACCGCCAACGAAATGAGGCAATACCTACGTTGGGTCATGTCTGAAGAAGCAAATCATATCGAATCTTACCTATTTATCTTAGAATCTTTTGGTTTGGATGAAAAAGGACAAGGGCAAATTTTTACCCTGTATCAAGAAATGCCTGCACTGGTTGAAAAAGTTAATTGGAATCTAACATTTAGCAATCATCTCGTTAAATCAGACGCGCCTGTTGGTTCACCGGAAGCCATCCGCCCCTTATTGGAAGACCTGATCAGTTATTATATTTTTGAATATTTATTCTTTCCCTTGGGCTTTTCGCAAATTTTTGCGCTGGCAAGAAAGGGCAAGTTAAGGAATACAGCGCAACAATACAGCTATATCTGGCGCGACGAAGCCCAGCATTCAGCGAATGGTGCCTGGCTAATTCGGCAAATTATCAAAGAAAATCCCAAGTGTTGGGATACCACTATGCAAAAACGTGTACAAGCCATAGTAAATGAAGCGGTTAGATTAGAAACCCTTCATGCCCAAGTAGTGATGCCAGATGGGGGAATTTTGGGAATGCCAATCAACACCTACATTGACTTTGCAAAATTTATAGGCGACAACATCTGCAAGAACCTAGGTGTCGAGCCAATATTTGGGATTAAGACACATCCGATGCCTTGGATTAGCGAATACGAGCTTAATCAGGAAGTGAATTTTTTTGAAGGGCGGGTGCGTGAATATCAAACGGGTAGTCAATTAAATTGGGATTAATTTTAAAATTTTAAGTATACTTTAAACGGCTTAAATATGGCATGTTATGTAGGGTGGGCAAGTTTTTTTTTGCCCACCAACTGAAATTTTGGCTTTTATGTAGGGTGGGCAAGTTTTTTTTGCCCACCAACAGTTAAAAATAAAGTCCAAAAATTACCCATTAGCAGTATAACTATTCAGGGCAACCATAAAGGTTGCCCTTCACAATTAATTATCGCCGCCAAAAAGCAGGCGTTAATAACACAAGCAAAGTAAAAATCTCTAAGCGAGCTAATAACATAGTAAAACTCAGTATCCATAATCCGCTATCACTAATGCCACCATAAGTTACCGCAACACCCCCTAAACCAGGACCTGTCATATTTAAAGTCGCAGCAACACCTGAAAAAGCAGTCAAAACATCAACGCCGGTTGCCATAAATAGCATTGACAAAAAAACATAACTGGCTATATATAAAAAGCTAAATCCCCACACCGCTTGGGCAACCGTATCAGGTACTTTTTTATGACCAATTTTGACGACAATCACCGCACTAGGATGGATCAAGCGCATAATTTCACGAATGGCTTGTTTATACAATAAGATAAAACGAATAACCCGAAATCCCCCAGCCGTTGAACCAACGCAACCTCCAATAAACCCACTGCCTAAAATCAATACAGGTAAAAATAAAGGCCATGCACTAAAATCAGTCGTCGCATAGCCGGTGCTGCTGATGATTGAAATAACTTCAAAACTTGCATAGCGTAAGGCGGTCCAAAAATGGGTATAAACCCCTTTCCACATTAATACAAACACCGTAATCGCTATCAGCACTAACACGATATAAATAAACACACGACCTTGAATATCTTCCCAATAATGGCGTATCTTCTTTTTATGCCATACCACAAAATGCACCGTGAAATTAAGACTGCCCAAAATGATAAACACCATAGCAATGATTTCTATCAGTGGACTATTGTAATAACCTAAACTCGCATCATGGGTAGAAAATCCGCCTGTGGCAACCGTTGAATAGCTATGTCCTATAGCATCAAATAGCGTCATGCCCGCTATCCAGTAAGCTAACGCACAGGCAACGGTTAGACTAATATAAATATACAACAAGGCTTTAGCCGTATTTTCAAGGCGGGGTGTCAACTTTTCATCGCGCATGGGTCCAGGCGTTTCAGCTCGATATAATTGCATACCACCAATGCCAAGCATCGGCAACACCGCAACCGCTAACACGATAATACCAAGCCCCCCTAGCCATTGGAGTTGTTGGCGATAGTATAAAATGGACTTAGGCAAGTTATCTATGTGATTAATCACCGTCGCCCCGGTTGTCGTAAATCCTGACACTGCTTCAAATACGGCTTTAGCTAAGGTCATGTTAGGTACAAATAAAAACGGCAATGCCCCCACTACGCTGAGAACTGTCCAAAATACAGCCGTGATCATGAAACCATCATGTAAATGAAGTTCCTTTTTCGCCTTTCGCGCAGGCAACCAAAAGGCTATACCCATTCCAAACATGACCAAAAATGCAATAAAAAACGCATGAAATTCCGTATCTTGATACCATAGCGACACCCCCATAGGGGGCAATAATGTGAAACTAAACGATATCAATAATAAACCTAGAATGCGTTGAGTAACTGATAATTGCATATCTCAATAGGATGCTTAATCTTTTAATGGTGTACAAGAAATTCGAGTTTTTGAAAAAATCGGATTTCTGAATGTGAATAACTGACAACTGAAAAACTACGCGCTGAGTCGAAGAATAGTTGTATGTTGACAGTTTACCGTATGGTGTGACGTTAACACCACTATACCATCGCGTTTAGCATGGTTATCTAACCAACTTTCAACCATGCCAATAGCCGATTTATCAAGGGCAGTAAAAGGTTCATCCAATATCCATAATGGCGCATCGTTGACTAACAAACGCGCCAGGGCAACGCGACGCTGTTGACCCGCAGAAAGGGTGCGGGTTGGAACATCTTCAAAACCATATAAACCAACTTGATCTAGCGCATCAGCCAGATTAATCGTATTCGGTGTCGTTGCTAAGGCTTGCGCCATAGCTAAATTTTCTAAAGGGCTCAATTCCGCTTTAACACCAGGAGCATGTCCTATGTATGCTAAGTTTTCCCAATAATTAGAACTTATATCTTGAATATCTTCATTGTTCCAATAAACTGTCCCTTCGGTTGGTAAGGTTAAACCACATAAAATGCGTAGTAAGCTCGTTTTACCACTGCCATTACGCCCTTCTATTTGGAGCAATTCACCGGCTGAAAGACTAAAATTTAAATCTTCAAACAGTACCCTATCATCGCGGATACATTGTAAATGCTCAATGGCGAGACCTAGCTCTGAAGAATTTGACAGACGATTGAAACTTTCCATAAATAATTAAATGCTAAATTGTGGCTTAAAATTAGACGAAAAGAAATCCGATTTTTACAAAAAATCGGATTTCTATCCGACTTACTTATTTCATAAAAATTATGATAACATGTTAAAAAAAAATCTCAATCAACTCAATTTTAATTCAGATTAAAATTAAAATATCAATTCTATGTTTGTTAATAAAGATTAAAAAAATTGAACACTTATGAATATTACTGATTTACTGACTTTTGGTGCCAATAATGGTATTTCTGATTTTCATATTTCTGCGGGTGTAGAACCAATGGTAAGAAAAGACGGGGATATGCGTAGAATTGATGTACCTCCCCTTGATCAGACGCAAGCCCGTGACATGATTTATGATGTGATGAACGATGCCCAGCGCAAAGAATATGAAAAATATCTTGAATGTGATTTTGCGTTTGCCATACCCGGTGTGGCACGGTTTCGCGTTAATGCTTATATGCAGAGTCGAGGTGCTGGTGCTGTTATTCGTACTATTCCTTCAGAAATTCTCTCTTTGGAACAAGTCAGAGCACCTGACATTTTTAAAAGGTTTGCAATGACACACAAGGGTATTTGCTGTGTGACAGGCGGTACCGGTTCAGGCAAATCGACTACGTTGGCTGCCATGATGGATTATCGCAATAAAACAGAATTTGGACATATCCTCACTATTGAAGACCCAGTCGAGTTTGTTCATCAATGTAAAAATTGTCTCATCACCCAACGTGAACTTAAACGCGATACTTTAAGTTTTGGTAATGCTTTGAAATCGGCTTTGCGCCAAGATCCAAATGTTATCCTCATTGGAGAATTGCGAGATTTAGATACTATTCGTCTTGCTTTATCCGCCTCTGAAACGGGGCACGTCGTGTTTGGTACTTTACATACCAATTCTGCTGCTAAAACGATAGATCGTATTGTTGAAGTCTTTCCGACTGCTGAAAAGCCCACAATTCGTACTATGTTATCTGAATCTATACAATCCGTCGTATCGCAATCCTTGTTGAAAAAAATTGGGGGAGGGCGATGCGCCGCTCACGAAATTCTGGTTGGTACGCCAGCTCTGCGTAATTTGATTCGTGAAAATAAGGTTGCACAAATGTATTCTGCTATGCAAACGGGGCAAAGATTTGGGATGCAGACAATGGATCAAGTTCTTGAAGGACTGGTAAAAAATAAGCTCGTCACTAAAGAAAATGCGCGTGAACATGCTATGAATAAAGATAAATTCGCGTAGTCTAATGGTTAATGGTTAATACCACAAAAGAAATGCCATTTTTCCAAAAAATGGTATTTCTACAAACAAAGAGGTACAAAAAAAATGGAAAGAGATGAAGCCATGGGTTTCATGATCAAATTGCTGAAATTGATGACGAAAGAAGGCGGCTCCGACTTGTTTATCACCGCAGGCTTTCCGCCAGCAATGAAATGCAAAGGCAAGATGACACCGTTCACAAAAAAGGCTTTAACGCCAGCAGATTCTATGGCACTAACACAGTGCATTATGAATGATAAGCAACTTAAGGAATTTGAGGAAACAAAAGAATGTAATTTTGCCATTCATCCACCAGGTTTAAGTCGTTTTCGCATTAATGCCTTTATACAACAAAATTGTCAAGGCGTGATAATGCGTATTATTGAAGCTGAAGTGCCCAATTTCGATAAATTGAATCTGCCTGTTGTCCTTAAAGAGCTCATCGCGGCAAAAAATGGCTTGATTGTGATGGTGGGAGGGACTGGTTCGGGTAAATCTACAACAATGGCAGCCCTAATTGATCACCGTAATATTAACAGTTATGGGCATATTATTACCATTGAAGACCCGATTGAATATGTACACCCACATAAAAATTGTGTTATTATGCAACGTGAAGTCGGGGTCGATACTTTTTCATGGGAAGCGGCTTTGCATAATACTTTGCGTCAAGCACCCGATGTGATTCTTCTCGGTGAAATTCGTGATGCCGAAATTATGAATTTTGGCTTAGAATTTGCCCAAACGGGGCATTTAGCCATGGGCACTTTGCACGCTAACAATGCTAACCAAGCGATTGATCGTATTTTAGGCTTTTTTGATATGGAAAAGCAAAAGAAATTAATGCAAGATCTCTCGTT
The DNA here is from genome assembly GCA_003645255.1 of Gammaproteobacteria bacterium. GTDB lineage: Bacteria > Pseudomonadota > Gammaproteobacteria > Beggiatoales > Beggiatoaceae > QNES01. The sequence continues at coordinate 36,438 of QNES01000002.1, read as the reverse complement.
AAATTTAAAGTCGGTCATTTCGCAACGCTTGGTAAAAACAATTGGTGGTGGACGTGCAGCGGCGATTGAAATTTTGATCAATTCTCCATTAGTATCCGAATTGATTGCGAAAGGTGATGTTGCTGGTATTAAACCGATTATGGCCAAATCACAAGATTTGGGTATGCAAACATTTGATAATGCTTTGTTCAATCTTTACGAAGATGAACGAATTTCCGAGGAAGAAGCATTTGGTAATGCAGATTCACCCAATGAATTGCGCTTGAGAATCAAATTGGAAAGCAAACATTCTAAGGGCGGATTGGGTGGTTCAAATTTGACTCTTATGGATAAAAAAGAGATAAAGTAACTGGGCAACACGACGGATTGCCCCTATAAGGATAATTGATATTGTAGTGGCAATCCCTTCTAGTTACTCAGATTCCGCGCCTTGTCATTTTGACGACATTTATCGGTTATTTCATTTTACAATTCACTTAAAAAAATTAATAATGGACTTATCACCTTATTTAAAATTGTTAACGGAAAAAAAAGGTTCTGATTTATTTGTCTCTGTAGGTTCTCCGATAACGCTCAAATTGTCTGGTAAAAATAAACCGGTAGGTAAACAAGCGATTACAGAAAAAATGGCGAAAGCAGCCGCTTTCGCCATTATGTCTGACGATCAAAAAAAACAACTGATTAAAGATAAAACCTTAGATTTCGTGTACAGCCACAATCAGGGTGAATTTCAAGTCAAAGTTTCTGTTAAACAAAAGGGAATTAGCATTGTTATTCAGCCTGCGAGTGCTTCTGAAGAATCTGAAAAAAAGGAAGAGAAAGCAGAACCTAAAAAAGATGGTCCACCAGAAATACCCTTGATCGACAGCACAAATTTGTTGGACTATTTAAAATTAATTATCCAACATAGCGGTTCTGATTTATTTTTGACAGTGGGTTCTCAAATCAAAGCCAAAATTTATGGTGCAGCCCGTCCATTGAGTTCGTTCATCGCCACACCAGAAATTACGAAAAAATGCGCCTACTCAATTCTAACAGATGAGCAAATTGCTGAATTTGAAAAAACCAAAGATTTAGATTTTGCCATCTCTATGCCCGATGGCAGTGCGCGTTTTCGGGGAAATGGTTTTTTTCAGCGTAAGACAATTGGCTTAGTTATGCGTTTTATCCCGTCAGAAATTCCAAACGCCCAAGATATGGGATTGCCTGAAATATTATTAGAATTAATCATGGCTAAACGCGGATTATTACTCATGGTAGGTGGCACTGGCTCCGGTAAATCCACCACTTTAGCCGCGATGATCAATCACCGTAATGCTAACTCACCTGGACATATTTTAACCATTGAAGATCCCGTTGAATTTTCCCATCCGAATCAAATGTCTATTGTTAATCAGCGTGAAGTCGGGGTTGATACTATGTCTTATGCGGCGGGAATTAAAGCCTCATTGCGTGAAGCACCCGATGTGATTCTCATTGGGGAAATTCGCACCACAGAAACCATGGGAGCGGCTTTAGAATTAGCCAATACAGGGCATTTATGTATTTCTACCATGCACGCGAATAATGCTAACCAAGCATTGGATCGGATTGTCAATATGTTTCCGACTGATAAACATAAGTCATTATTTATGGATATGGCTGGTAATATTTCAGCTATCGTTTCACAACGATTAATTCCTGATGTACATGGAAAGCGCTGTGCTGGAATTGAAATTATGATCAATACACCTAATATTGCTAATTTAATTTTGAAAGGTAAATTGACTGAAATTAAAGATGCGATGAAAGGGAGCGGCGCGAAAGGTATGCAAACCTTTGATGATGCCCTATTTAATTTATATAAAGCGGGTAGAGTTAGTTTGGAAGAAGCATTAGCCAACGCAGATTCACGTAATGATTTACAAGGTAAGATTCAATTTGGTTAATTAGCAATATAGATGTCCAGATAAATTTTAGCCTAGACCTAAAAGGTTTTTAAAACCTGGCAGGTCTTGTAGCAGGAATAGCCAATCAATAATATATCCATAGTCTGAAAATACAAAAATGGTATATTATTTATGGCGAATTGCCTAAGTCGTATCCTGATAATTTATAACTGATAACTTATAACTAAATGACTGATGAAGCTTACCAAACTTATATTTTACCTGGGGTATCTCGTACCTTTGCTTTGACTATCCCACAGTTACCAGCCGGCTTGTATCAAGTCGTTAGTAACGGTTATCTATTATGCCGTATTGCAGATACCATAGAAGATGAACCCAAATTAACGCCTATTCAAAAAAGACAATTTTCTCAAGAATTTATTCAAGTTGTCGCCGGTGAGTCTTGCCCAAAGGCATTGGCGAAAACTTTATTTCCTTTGCTTTCTGATAGCACCAGTGCGGCTGAAAAAGATTTAATTATGAATATGCCCTGTGTGATTCGCTTAACTCATAGTTTCACCGTCACACAACGTGCTGCCTTATATCGTTGTATACGTATTATGGCAAAGGGGATGGCTGATTTTCAACAAAATAGCAGTCTGGAAGGTTTAACCGATTTATCTGAAATGAATCGTTATTGTTATTATGTCGCCGGCGTGGTGGGTGAAATGCTCACGGATTTATTTTGTCATTATTCGCCTTCTATTGCTCAAAATGAGGCGCAATTACAAAAACTAGCTGTTTCATTTGGGCAAGCTTTACAAATGACTAATATCTTAAAAGATATTTGGGAAGACTATCAACGTGGAGCTTGTTGGCTACCAAGAGATGTGTTTGCACAGGTGGGTTTTGACTTGAAAAATTTATCGCCAGGGCATGACAACCCAAATTTTGGTGATGGCTTAACAGAATTGATAGGAATTGCACATACTCATTTGCATAATGCTTTACATTATATTTTATTGATTCCGCCAGCTGAGACGGGTATTCGTCGCTTTTGTTTATGGGCTTTGGGGATGGCGGTGTTGACTTTACGACGTATTTACCGACAGCGTGATTTTTGCCAGGGGCAACAGGTTAAAATTTCCAGACGCACAGTGAAGGCGACGATACTGATTAGCAATTTGACTACCCGTAGTGATAGCAGTTTACGGCTATTATTTTATTTGCTAACACGGGGTTTACCAGCATCTAATCCAGGGAAATGAAAAAAAAAGTGAAAAAAAAGTGAAAAAAAGTTGCTTTTTTTGAAAAAAGCAGTATAATGAACATTATCCTACATCAAAAATGCCGGTGTAGCTCAGATTGGTAGAGCAGCCGATTCGTAATCGGCAGGTCGGACGTTCAAGTCGTCTCGCCGGCATCATTTATCTTTATCGTTTTTTTCCTTTCTTTTTTTGGCATCCTTCATTTTCCCATAACCGTTTTATGACACATCTCGTCAAAAATCCGTTTTTATCCCTTTCCCTGTTTACTGATTTTATCAAAAAACAATAACCATTTATCAAAGTGACTAATTGTTAGCTAATAACTGATAACTGATAATTGATAAAAGCTATGTCCAATGTTGAACCCATCCGAGTCCTTTATATAGAAGACGATATCATTACTGCAACTCGTGTTCAAATACAATTATCTCAACATGGCTATGTTATTGATTTAGCAATGGATGGTAAAGAAGGTTTAGCCAAACTGAAAAAAAATACTTACGATATTGCTGTCATTGATTACAATTTGCCAAGCATGAATGGCTTACAAGTATTGCAGCATCTAGTTGAAGGACCCTATGAAATTCCTGGCATTATGGTCACAGGGGAAGGTAATGAACGGGTGGCAGTTAATGCCATGAAAATCGGTGCGGGTGATTATCTGATCAAAGATCTAAATAACAATTACTTTGAACTGCTGCCAGAAGTGATTGAATGTGAACTCGAAAAACAAAGACTGATCAAAGACCGGCTGCGAACTAAAAATGCTTTGCACGAACGTAATCGTATTTTAGAAGCTGTCAATTTTGCGGCAGAAGAATTTCTGACTGGTACTCATTGGACGCAACCGATTCAAGACGTTTTAGCGCGTTTAGGACAAGCCGTAGCCGTAAGTCGCGTCTATATCTTTGAAAATCATAGTCATGAAAAAAACCCGTTACTTACCAGTCAGCGTTATGAATGGGTTGCAAATGGTATTACTTCCCAAATTGATAATCCAGAACGACAAAATTTTCCCTATCATCCACATTTGAAACGTGTAGCTGAAAAACTCGCTGAAAATCAACCCTTTTATGGACTGGTGAAAGATTTTCCACCTGGCGAAACTGAAATATTTGAAGCTCAAAATATTCTTTCGATTGCAATCGTACCGGTTTTTGTTGGAAAAGAATGGTGGGGATTTATAGGCTATGATGACTGTGTAGAAGAACGGGAATGGCCAGCGATTGTCATTGATGCTTTTAAGACAGCATCCAATATTTTAGGAGCGGCTATTCAACATGATCAGATGGATCAAGCATTACGAGAAAGTGAAGCGCGTCTTGCTGAAACACAACGTATTGCTCATCTAGGACATTGTGAATGGGATATGACGAGCAATACGCGATTTTTGTCTGAAGAAACTTGTCAAATTTTGGGTTTATCATCTGAACAACATCAGGTGAGTAATGAATTCTTCATCAATGTTATTCATCCAGAAGATCGTCAGATCATACAAAAAGCAGTTGAACAAACCATTGACTCTAATGCACCTTATGATATTGAGTTTCGCATTATTCGTCCCGATGAAAAGGTTCGTTACATACACGCTCTTTCTAAACTGTTTCGTGATACGACTGGCAAGCCAAAGAGTTTTCTGGGAACGATACAAGATATTACAGAGTACAAACAGGTTGAAAAAGCCCTACGCGATAGTACGGAAATGCTTGGTGCCATTCTTAACGCCGCAACAGATTCCATTGTCATGACGGAGTTGGATACCACTTGTGTTATTATCAACCCTGCCGCTGCCGCAAGATTAGGACATCCTGTTGATGAACTCGTTGGTCTGCGTCTTTGTGAATTGGTCGCGCCAGAAATAGCTACTAGAAGAAAAGGCTTTGTGAATCAGGTAATTTGTACCAAGCAACCGACTTTGTTTGAGGATGATGAAAGTCAAGGAATTTGGTTTGAACATAGCGTTTATCCAATGCTTGATGAGGCTGACTCTGTTTATCGTATTGCAATCGTTTCCCGCAATATTAGTCAACGCAAATTAGCAGAAGAAAACTTACGAAAAGAACGAGATTTTATTGATGCCATTATCAACTCTGCCGGTAGTTTAGTCGTTGTGCTTGATCGATTGGGTCATATTGTTCGCTTCAATAAAACCTGTGAAAAATTAACGGGTTATACTTTTGAAGAGGTCAAAAATCACTTTGTTTGGGATTTTTTCCTGATACCAGAGGAATTAGAACCGGTTAAAAACTACTTTCAAAATTTAGTACTCAATCATCCTCCATTGCGCCATGAAAATTATTGGCTAACCAAAGATAAGCAACGCCGTCTCATTGATTGGTCTAATACCATTTTGCTTGATGACAACCAGGTGATCGAATATGTTATTGGCACCGGCATTGATATTACCGAGCGAAAAAAAGCAGAAGAGGCTTTAGCACGCACATTAGTAGATTTAAAAGTCATTTTAGATAATTCACCAGTCGGGATTGCATTTCTTGCTGAAGGACAACGATTGCTTCGATTCAATCATAAATTAGAAGAAATATTTGGTTATACAGAAAAAGAACTTCAGAATAGCACGACAGAAATGTTATATTTTTCTTCAGAAGATTATGAAAAAATAGGGCAAAAACTTTATCCACTTCTTAAACAAGGGGCGACTTATAAAACAGAACAGATCATGCGTCGTAAAGATGGTTCTCCGTTTTGGTGCCGATTATTAGTCAAGGCGATTAATCCAAATGAATTATCTAAGGGCTTTATCTGGAATTGCGAAGATGTGACAGAACAAAAGCGTACTGAAGAAAATTTACGTCTTGCCGCGACAGTGTTTGAAACCATCACTGAAGGCATTATTGTGACAGGTGCTAATTATCAAATTATTATGGTCAATCCCGCTTTTACGACTATTACGGGTTATCATTTTGAAGAAGTGGTTGGAAAAAAACCTCATTTATTGAAGTCAGAAAATCAAGATGCCAAATTCTACGAAACGATGTGGACCAGCTTGAATCAAATCGGAAAGTGGCAAGGTGAACTTTGGAACCAACGCAAAAATGGCAAAATCTATGCGGAATCGAAATCTATTGTAGCGATTCGGGATTCTAATCATCAAATTGTACAATATGTGACGGTATTTAGTGACATTACTCAACGTAAACAAGCCGAAAAATTGATTTGGCATCAAGCGAATTATGATTCTCTAACCGAACTCCCCAATAGAACTTTATTTGCAGATCGTTTAGCCCAAGCCATGATTACTGTAAAGCGTCAACCAGGGCAATTAGCTGTGATGTTTATTGATCTTGATCGTTTTAAATGGGTTAATGATAACTTGGGGCATAAAGCGGGCGATTTGCTGCTCAAGGAAGTTGCCCAACGCTTAACGGTTTGTATTCGTGAATCTGACACCGTTGCTCGGTTTGGGGGCGATGAATTTACAATCATTTTGAGCAAAATAGAGGAGGTTTTGGACATTAAAGTCATTGCCATGAGAATTTTAGAAACTTTGTCTCAACCGTTTATGTTAGAAGAAAAACAGGAAGTTTCCATTGGCGGTAGTATTGGAATAGCGGTTTATCCTGAAGATGGACAAGAAGCTGAAACTTTGCTTAGAAAAGCTGATATTGCCATGTATCAAGCCAAGGAAAGAGGGCGCAATACTTTTTGCTTTTTTGAACAATTTGAAGGCACATAAAGAAATACCATTTTTCCAAAAAATGGTATTTCTGCCTTTGCCTGTTTTTTGTCAGATCGTTGTATTTATGTCAACACTGTTGATCCATTTTTCTACTAACGCATTGATTTCTTTATAACTTTTACCCTTTGATTCAATAACGGGACCAATAATCACCTTAATAACCCCAGGGTATTTTATAAAAACTTTAGGTGCCCAAAATTCTCCAGAATTAAGGGCAACCGGCACGACTGGATAACCACTCTGTGCAGCTAACATTGCTCCACCGATGCCATAGCGTTTTTTTTCACCTTTTGCAACTCGTGTACCTTCAGGAAAAATGAGTATCCATAATCCTTCTGCTAAACGTAGCTTGCCCTGTTCAACAATTTTTTGCATTGACTGACGGAGATGTTTGCGTTCAATGGCAATTGGTTTTAGGGTGGCTAAAGCCCAACCAAATAGAGGTAGTTTTAATAATTCACGTTTTAACAACCAAATTTGTATCGGAAATATTTGTTGATAAGCAATTGTATCCCAGGCAGATTGATGTTGACTCAAAATAATCGCGGGCGTTTTTGGAATATTTTCTAATCCTTCTACTTGATAAGTCAATCGACACGTCTTTTTAAGCCACCAAATGGCAAAATATCCCCATCCCGTCATTATTTTGTAACGCAGTGGGAATGGAAAAGGTAAGATCAAAAATGCTATAAAGGTAAATATAAATACCGCTAAAATTATTCCTATATAAAAGAGTAGAGAACGTAAAAATAGCATCATTATTTTTGTATGTAGAAATACGATTTTTTCAAAAATCAGATTTCTTGAATTGGTTTCGATAAAATATCACTTTAAACTGATTGCGTTCGGTATCATTTATCAGTTTCAATGGCACTTGTTTTTCTTGACACAATCGCAACATTCTTGGAATACCGCTTCCTCTACCTGTATAGCCCGTTTCAGGAAATTTAGCCATAAATGATAAAATAATTGGGTTACGCTCAATATGAAGCCCTAATTTTATATTTTCAACATTGAGTGTATTCGGTAAAAGCCCGGCACTCACAATTTCAACTCTGTCATTGAAAATATTAACAAATATGGAAGAATTAATAAAATAGTCTCGGTGTACTAAAGCATTGGCAATCGCTTCTTTCAGCACAGGTGCTGGAATTTCTAATTCACCTGGGGAATTGAAATTCTTATCTGGCTGCCTACGTATTAGTTGACGGAGGATAAAATCGACTCCTTTTTTTTGTTGTTCAAACAACTTTCCACCTATATCTTCTTTATCCAAAAATTCATCCTCATTTAGATAACAAGTTCCTTTAATGCAGAATTGCGGTTTCACAAATTCCACCTGTTTGCCAAATAACAGTAAACCTGCCAAGGTTAAATGTTTATCTTTCGCTAATTTTAGATTTTCCAAAAGTAACGTTTTATTGATATTAATATCTTCCAATGATTCTCCATAAGCCATTCGATAAAATTCAGAAAAATAGAAAAAATCAAAGCCATCTATCCCAGTATCTGTTGACATCTCATCAGCATATAGGCGGTTAGAGGATTGCATTAACCTGAATAATTCTTCCCGACTGGCTCTACGTTTATCAGCTCCATTTTTAACCCAAAAATCACTTTTATTGACGCTATAGGGTTTATGAGTACCCCTTGGAACTGTGATGATCAAGATTTTTTTACCATGCTCTAAAACAATTGAAGTTTCGACAAATAGGGGAGGTTCAATTTTTTGCGAGGTTGCATTGGATATCCAAAGATTCAAACGTTTAATGTCATCACTGGATAAACCTTTAACTTTATTATTATCATCAACACCCACATAGATATAACCACCATTGCTATTGGCAAAAGCCGATATTTCAACCGCTAATTTGTCAATACTGGTAAATTTTTCTTTAAATTGCCTAAAGGAATCTTCCCCTTTTTCAAGGGATTCTTTGAGTATTTCCATTTTAGTTATCATTTATTAATAAATGTAGGGCGAACATTCGTTATCGCCCTGCGATAGGTTCAATTATTTTTATGAACATCTATAATATAACATACCTAAAACCGATAAAAACCAGCCAGGTCTTTAAGACCTGGCTGGTTTATGCCATGATTATTGATTTTTATCATTTTTTAATGAATTGGAACCCATTTTATGCTCATCTTTGAACACAGTCGCCACGGACGAAAAGCACGCTCACAATATCCTGCCCATCGTCCTCAAATCACCGACATCCCAACCCAATACCTTCGTAAAACTCGTCCTATTTTGCCCGAAGTGTCGGAAATGCAAGTAGTTCGCCACTATACACGGCTATCACAGAAAAATTTTTCTATTGACACGCATTATTATCCCCTGGGTTCTTGCACTATGAAATATAACCCGCGTGTTTGCAATACTTTAGCCATGTTGCCGGCTTTTTTATCCCATCATCCTGCTGCACCTGATTCCCACAGTCAAGGTGTATTGGCTTGTTTATATGAGTTACAAGAAATGCTTAAAGAAGTCACGGGAATGAAAGGTGTCTCTTTAGTGCCCGCCGCAGGCGCACAGGGCGAATTTGCCGGCGTTGCCATGATACGCGCTTACCATGACGCGCAGGGCGATACACAACGCACTGAAATGCTAGTCCCTGATGCTGCTCATGGCACCAATCCCGCTTCTGCGGTAATGGGAGGATTTAAGGTACGTGAAATTCCGACGAATACTGAAGGCGATGTTGATATTGCCGCTTTGCGGGCTGCGGTGGGTCCCCAAACAGCCGGTATTATGTTGACTAATCCTTCTACGCTCGGTGTCTTTGAACGACATATCACTGAAATTGCAAAATGTGTACATGAGGTTGGGGGCTTGTTATATTATGACGGTGCGAATCTCAATGCCATTTTGGGTAAGGTGCGTCCTGGCGATATGAATTTTGATGTGATTCATATCAATTTACATAAAACTTTTTCAACACCGCATGGCGGTGGGGGACCTGGGGCTGGACCGGTCGGCGTTAATGAACGATTATTGCCCTTTTTACCGGTTCCTTTGGTAGGATATGATGGCAAAACTTATCAGTGGCTAACCGAATCCCAATGTCCTCAAACCATCGGACGCATGTTAGCCCATCATGGCAATATTGGCATTATCTTGCGAGCTTATATCTATGCGCGTCTTTTAGGACGTGAAGGCTTATCAAGGGTCGCTGAATTTTCCACGTTAAATGCTAATTATTTGCAAGCGGCTCTCAGCAAAGCTGGTTTTGATATAGCTTTTCCCCAGCGTCGTGCTAGCCATGAATTTATTTTGACGCTCAAGCGTCAAGCTAAACAACAAGGTGTCACAGCAATGGATTTTGCTAAACGCTTACTTGATAAGGGCTTTCATGCACCAACCACGTATTTTCCTCTGCTCGTACCAGAATGTTTATTGATTGAACCCACTGAAACCGAAGATAAGCAAACTTTAGATCACTTTATTACTGCCTTAGCTGAAATTCAAACGGAGGCTGAATCAACCCCGGAAAAACTGAAAAAGGCACCTTATAATTTACCTGTGCGGCGCTTGAATGAAGTCAAAGCTGCTAAAGAATTAGATATTATCTGGAAAAATAAATGAACCAACAAATAGGATTAATCCGACTGATTAAAGCCTTTGGCTATTCGTTAGCAGGTTTGAAAGCTGCCTGGATCAATGAAGCTGCTTTTCGCCTAGAAGTATTATCAAGTATCGTTTTAATACCACTTGCTTTTTGGCTAGGTAACAGTGGCATTGAACAAGCCTTGCTGATTGGCAGTTTATTATTAGTATTATTCGCTGAATTATTGAACTCTGCTATTGAAGCCCTTGCTGATTGCATTAGTCAAGAACCGCACCCATTAATTAAACGGGCTAAGGATATTGGTTCAGCGGCGGTATTTATAGCTATGTGTTATACTGTTTTAGTGTGGGGATTGGTGTTATGGCCTTTCTAATGCGAATTAAGAGTCAGGTAGGGTGGGCAAGTGTTTATTTGCCCAGCGAAATAATCTACCTAAAAGTTTAAGTTATGCCCGTGGGCAGTATAATGGCATTGGTGTGTAGTATAGTTGTGGCTATTTTAAAGGAAATCGTTCTGGTATGAAATTATGAAATATCGCAAGTCGTGTTGGTGTTGGGTGCTTTTTTCTGCAACCAGCGCCAAATGTAGCTCCGAGGAATAATCTGACCTGTTGCCAAATACGTCAAGACTAATGAGTCACGCAACGTCCATTCCATCCATGAAGCCGAGCCCGGCTTTCCACACCATAATACTTGATCCCCCGGTCTTAAACATTCAGTTTCTTCCGGTAGTTGAATTTTTTCATCGCCACGTATTAATAATAAGGGAAGACAGTTCAATTTATTGTCACGATCTCTAGGATCCATCTGCAAGCATTTCAAATTTATCGCTCTGTTTTTTAGGGCCTCCCATAGTGCGGGTGTTGAATCTTTATCTATTGTCATTTGCCAAATCTCAGGTGGTGTTGAATTCAATACCATTTTGAGACGAGTGACAAGTTGATTTGTCCACTTCTTACCACGTTGCTTGGTTAAGCGCAAAAAATCAACGAGTTTTGGTGTTGTTAATAACACTCGAATATGATTAGCAATAATCTGGCTCGGTTGCATGGTAATATCCGCCTTTACCGCCTCAAAAATAATCTGATTATCGGCACGATTTTGTCTTATCACGATGAACAGTTTTGGATTCAAGTCACGAGCTGTCATCACAATCGATAAGTTATTCACATCATCATCAGTGCCAGCGATAAGACCAACCGCTTTATCAATGTGCGCTTGCAGTAAAGTATCTGCTTCCGTCCCCCGTCCTTCAATACATTCCACTGGTGGGTAACCTGTTTTTTTTGGTACCGCTTCAATCACGACTAGATGCAAATCCTTTTTTTCCTTGAGTCGTTCGTACACGGCTTTGCCAAACCGTCCATAACCACACAAGATCCATAAACCCGATTCTGGCGGTTCTAAAGGCTGGCACGAGGTTTTATAACCACTGAGACAGTCGCGTAATAATAAGAGATTGGGGGAATACAAGGCGGTATGTAGTTTGCTGGCAAATATCTTAAAAGGGTTGATGATAAAATCGGTGCCAAAAGAATCCATATTAGCGGCGACATCTTGGGAGTCCACGCGACCAATCACCGTTAATTCAGATTTAAGGAGTTTGCTGGTGATAGCAATATGTAAATTAACTAAACTATCATCCGTGATAGCGACGACACCGGCACAATAAGGATTTTTTAAGCCACCTTTGACAAGGTGAAGAGGTTGACTGGCATCGGCACAAAGCTTTGGGACATAAACCGGATAATTTTCTAATATTAACGTATTGATACGTTCTTGCTTAATTTCTATTACTGTACTACGCATTAAGCGTTTTTCCAATGCCGTGACCAACGCACTGCCCGTATCCCCATAGCCACAAATTAAATAAAAGGGTTCATTGATATTGCTGACAGTACGAGCAAAGCGGCTTTCCACAATGGCTTTTCGCAATGCATCATCTTGTATCAGAGCTAACAAGGTGCCAATAGCATAAATCCAGGCTATCACCGTCATGTACAACGACAATGTCACCCACATTCGTTGTGTATTGGAAAATGGGTAGGGGAGTTCGCCGAAACCAATGGTGGTGCCCATGTAGGAGACAAAATAAAAGGCTTCAAAGAAATTCATCTGCCAAGGATTGCCTTGATCATCAAGTCCAGGCATCATGGTCATACCGACTATCGCCAGTGCATAGACCGTTAGTAATACTAATAACGGGGTACGCATTCTGCGCAAAATGAGAAAAATAATGGTATTCATTATGGCATTTTCATTATTATTAATAGAATTTCGTTACGCCTGATTATTATGTTTTTTTGCAAATTTATCCATATATTTTTTGACATCGTTCTCAAGCTTTTTATCAAATAGCTCTTTGAGTCTATCATTGATATAAGTGTTTAAATCTGTCAAAGAAGAGTTGATTTCTGCTTGAACCGCTTTTTTGAAAGCCGCGCTTTGAAATTGTTTTTCAAAATCTTCTTTTGTTTTAAGATGCTGTTGGAGTGTTCGCACTTGCAGCTGCAATGATTCAAATTCACTTTTTGACACGGGAGGTTGTTTTTTTAAAGTCGCTTGTGTCTTTTTAGGTTCAAAATTCGGTTCAGTGGTTTGTTTAGATAATTTTTGTGACTTTTGCTCATTTATGAAATTATTTTCGTCTTCTTCATTGTTATGACGTTTGTATTTTTTGCTATGACGATTGTACAGCTTAGTAAACCAAGCGACTATATTGCGTACTTTGCTATGATGGTTATATTTCCAACTGAAAAACCATATGGCTATAACGATTATAGAAATGATAATAATAGTCAAAATCCTTGATTTCCAGGTTGTTTGTTCAGAAAAACCATTTGTTTGCAAAGTTGTTTTAGGGAATAACTGGTTAAACCACGTCTTAAAACCTTCATAGAATGCTTTATGTTTTTCGTCGGGTGTTCCCAGATACTTTGCTAATGTAAAGCCTTCGTGTTGTTCTAACCAAGTTTTAAGTTGTATAACTTCTGCTGTTGGCTCAAGACTTGGATTGATAAAACGTGAAAGTACCCTTTTATACTTCTGATTAATCGTATCAGTATCTAAATAGTGAAGTCGGTATAAATGATAAATTTCGTTTTGCTTCTTTTTCCATTGTTCATTGATTCCTTTTTTAATAAGAAAACGCATGAAATTGGGATCAGAAGCACCTGTAATCGTTTTATCCATTTGACTAATTAATGGTTGCACCCATATTCTTCCTGCTTTTTTCCAATTCTTTTCGCCTGCATATTCTCCCGTTTCCCAAAGGCTATAATTAAGGGTTGAATTATTATCAATAGGTGCATATTCATCTAATGCCTGTTGCTTCTTAATTTTGACTCCACCAGCAGGATCAGCTTCAAATTCAAATTCTCCCCGTAATGCAATCCATTCCAGTAGGGCATCTCCTGGTATACGAACAATTTGAAAACGATAAGAACCTGCGGTTAATTCACTTGATTTGGGTAATTGCCAGTTTCCCCCTTGAGGTTGGTACATAACGAAAGTATAGTATGTCACCGAAGCAGAATTGGCTGCAAAACTTAACCCTAACAATAATCCAGCAATTACACAAGTGATAATGGATAATAAAAAAGTATTTTTGAGTGTGTTGAACATAAAAAATTCTCCTTTATGGGCAATCTCTTGTGAAAGTATCCTAAAGGGTACTTAGTAAGATATTAGTAAGCTTTAGTTTTAGCCTTAGAATTTATTCTAAGGCTGTTATTTTGTAGGAAATAGCTTGATGATGAAGTTTTTGAAGAAATAATAATGGGGATATGGATGATTCAGGCAATATTTATTTAAGGATTGACTTGATGATGAATAGTTGTGGTACCAAATAGCTTGTTTACTATTTTTTGAGCGGCAGTGTGTCCTTTTTTTGCTGCTTGCTTGATCCAATATAATGATAGGCTGCTATCTTTTGTGATTCCTTTACCTTGCCCATACATAATGCCTAGCATATATTGGGCTTCAGGCAAATCGTTTGTGGCTGCCCTGCGAAATAGTTCTACTGCTAAATGATTATCCACTTTTACGCCACGACCGCTGTAATATAACCAACCGAGTGCATATATCGCTTTGGAATGATCTTGTTTTGCTGCTGATTCTAGCAATTGTTTAGCTCGAATATCATCACGTTGGACTTTTATACCACGGGCATAACGCATTCCTAATTCATATTGGGTTTCAGCATTTTGGGGTGTTAATGTATCATCTGCGTTTGCCAAGAGTGGCAATAACAATAGCCAAAAATATTTATACATCTGTTTCTCCTACATAAGTTTTTCCTATCAATAATCAAACCTCAGAGGTTTTGAAAACCTCTGAGGTTTAAAATGGCAATCTCAAACTATTAGTGAGATTTTTGACGTATTATAGCACTTCCTCCTATTCGTTTGCATTGATTCACTAGAACGACACTGACGGCTCCCTCAGCATTGACAATGAGTTCAAACACTACCCAAGCGTTGCCATCATCCACGGCTGCTGAACCATCTGATGATGATATCAAATTTGCCTGACATTCAGCAGGCGGATAAAATGTGCGTTGCGGCTGATTTCCAACAATCAATGAGACGGATGCAGAATCTGCAAGCGTACCCGTTCCTTCATATTGGTAAACACTATAGCGATAAACACCTTCATTGAGACGTTCCCCAATAGGTACGATGGTAATGGTTTCTGGTCCGAATGAATCTACGTCATCTACATCCAGCTTAACCATGCCGTTACAGCCAAGTCGGTTTTCATCAAGCCAATAGACATGAAAGCGATTCTCTTCGTTTGTAAGATCAGCGGGCAAGCCAGGACATGGGCCTGTCAAATGAGCGTCTAAGTCTTTAGGTTGATTACCCCAGGTCAAAATAGCACGCAAATCGGTTACCCGCAAGGCATTTTCACCGACACTTGGGCTTAAAGAAAGAGAGGTGGTACCATTACCACCACAGGCTAGATTGACTGTTTTTGAGCTTGCGACGTAATCCTGATGATTGACTTGTACTGAAGTGCTGCCTGTTGGCAAATTCTCAAATGTCGCACCGTTACTACCTGCGATCAGTGATTTGCCACCTACTGTGATAATGGCATCTTCTAGTGGAGCACCGTTCATAGCGTTAGTCACAAATACCGTTAATTGTGCGCAGTTCCGCGCTGCGGTTTGTGGTGCAGCGGTACCCAGATCAGGTACCAAATGCATACCTGCTAAGTCAAAACGAAAAGGCACATCATAATACATCGTGATCACTTCAGTTTGTGATGATCCGTCAAATGGATTCACAATTTCAGTTCTAGTATCAACACGGATATTGTTGATTTGCACAAAGTCCATTGCGGTACCAAAGCCTTTGGTATCACTAAAATCAATCACCATCTCTGCTTGGGCAAACCCTGCAATAACTAACAAAAGTGCCGCTAGAAACGGCTTAAATAATTTCATATTTTTCATTTCCTAATTGTGGATTTTAATAATCTTTTATTGTCTGAATCAGAATTAACAGAATTTTAGAATTATTCAGAATAAAATGTCCATAATGTCAATAAGCCCATTTGAACAAATTTTGATAATTCTGGTTCTTCAGATAATAAAAAATGTCCTGGCTTAGAACTCAGGATTTAATAACTGATGAAACTAAACCTTGATTTGCTCAAGCTTTGGTCGTTATAAAATCTGGAGTCCTTAATTTTATATATTAAGGCATGAATAAAAAAAGTCAAGTTTTTTGTAATTACTCAGCCAGGGCAAATCTGTGTGTTCATCCTTTGTTTTATCCAAAAATAGCCCGATAAATCATTCCTTCCATTGACCAATCGACATATTTTCCTATATTTTTAAGTTGACACACTTCAACATAAGTTTTTTCCGTATCTTCTTTGACACCAAAAGTTTGCCCGGCTTTTGCGAGCTGTTTCGCTTTTTCAATTTCGTCTTTTTCCAAGGCGATGGCGTAAACATTGGCAAAATGAGTTGACCAGGTGGCAGCGATTTGTTTTGAATCTAAATAGCGAAATCGAGCAGCGTCGATTTTAAGACTGGTTTCTTCATGAAGTTCATCACTGGCTAATTGTAATTGATCATTCCCTGTTTTAAAGTTAGAGCCACCTGGTAGTTCATGTACAAAGCCATCTGCTGTTCGTGCTGGGGAACGAAATTCTTTTATTAAGACTATTTCACTTTGCAATGGATCAGTAGGATGTTTCCAGTAAGGTACCACGACTGAAATATCTGAGCGACTGATGATAAATTCATTGCTTTTAATACGATTTTCTGCGGCAATCCAAACTTTAACATGCAGCGCGTAGGAAAAAATGAAGTTAATGGGGTGAACAGCAAATGTCCATAATAATTTGGCATTGATTAATTGATTGCCAGCTTGTTTTTGGCTTTGATA
Source organism: Gammaproteobacteria bacterium (assembly GCA_003645255.1). Taxonomy (GTDB): domain Bacteria; phylum Pseudomonadota; class Gammaproteobacteria; order Beggiatoales; family Beggiatoaceae; genus QNES01. The sequence continues at coordinate 19,630 of QNES01000002.1, read as the reverse complement.
CCAGTTTTGAAATGTGGACAGACACCAGATATGTAAAGGGATATATCTTTCACCCGCTTCTCTCGCCGATTTTGCACCGATATTCAGGTAACTGGAACGAAGATAAGTAGCAATTTCATCAGTCAATGCGGCTAAACTCTTCACCGGTTGCCGCCCGGTCAGATCGGTGTACATCCAATCTAAGTATTTGATATGATTAGCATTATCCGGTCGCCCATAGAACAGTTTGCCCGATTCGACATATTTGCCAAATTCAATATTAGTAGTTAAGCCTTTGAGCGAAGTTGTCATATCTCTGGGGACCCAGGCGAAAATGGCATCTGCCATTTCCAGGTGTTGTTTTTCCCATTCAACTTGCTCAAGATAGTTTGAACGGTAAATATTATCTCTAGGCTCTGGGATAAAGACGACAACTTCAAGTTCCTGATTTTTATAAATTTCTGATATAACTTGAAGCGCGTCTGGTCGCCAGGATTTGATTTCATTTTTTCGAGGGGTTGGACCGACTAAGAAAATAGAAGCATTATAAGATTGCGGGGCTTCTTCATAAGCATAAATTTCGGTTATCATCTTTTTAATTAAGAATGGGAATTGGGAATTGGGATTTATTTCAATTGCCAGTTACCAATATCAGCATTGATATCTGTACCATCAGGTTGTCCATCTGCACCTTGCGAATAAAGATCATATTCTCCGTGTATGCCTGGGCTAAGATAATTGTAGGGAAAGCCCCAGGGATCAGTTGCTAGACTATCTAAATAACCGCCCGATTTCCATTGACGGGGTTCTGGCGGTACCGTCGTTTTGATTATAAGTGCTTCTAAGCCTTGATCAGTGATGGGATAACTATAATTATCTAATTTGTATAGTTTTAATGCGGTGCTAATGGCGCGAATATCTTGTTCAACTTTAAGTAAACGAGCTTTATCTGGATTATCCATAATTCTAGGCACGACTAAAGCGGCGAGAATGCTCAAGATAACGACGACTACCATGACTTCAATGAGTGTAAAGCCTTGATTTAAAATACTTTTTTGCATATTGAATTGTTCCTATAATCATGTTATAAATCCGATTTTTCAAAAATCGGATTTCTGATAATATTCAATTATTTATGTACCGGTATTTATTCCAACCCATAATCTAAAAATAAGATAAATCACATTTAAAAGCAATGCCGTTCCATAAAAAGCACCCAACGTGATTGAAAACATGACACGTAGAAGGGAACTTTTTTTAAAACGTACAGTACTTAAACTAAATAAATGGGAGTCATCTGTCATCCGATTTTCAATCACCCATTTATACAGTTTCCGGTAAAGCCTTTCTTGTTGTAAAAAGTAGGCATCCAAAAACCAAAATAATATTAGGGGAATGAAAACCAGGGGTAACGTTTCTGGGTTAGCCCTGAAAGCAAAAATAAAGCTAATCATTGTAACAGCCCATCCTTTAATTAAAAAGGATGTATTCGACATGCGATTGATAATTGATTGAATTAAATCAATTTCTTTTAGTAAGTCTTGTTTACGTTCGTTCATTTGTTTTCCTATCAAAATTTGGTGGTAATGTACTAAATAGGATACATTCTTTTCTTGAAATATCAATAATTATTTGATATAAATCAATTGTAATAAGTAGAAATCCGATTTGTTCAAAAAATCGGATTTCTTTTCAAATAAAAATAGCTGATAACTGAATTATGAGCAAAAAATTGGTTAATGTCATTATTAATGGTAAAAAAATTGAAGCACCTGCATCGCATTCAGCGATTCAAGCGTATTGGTACGCGGGTTATAGTCGAGTAGAAGGGATTGGTTGTTTGGAAGGTGTTTGCGGTTCTTGCCGTATTATGGTACGTCGTGCAAATAGCAAAGAAGTTCGTACCCAGCTAGCTTGCCAAACGTTTATTGAAGAAGGTATGCAGATTATTTTTTTGGTTTTTCCGACTCCAACACACCATTCTTATCAATTAACAGATATTAAAAATTCTTGGGATGTTCAAGGGCAATTTCATCAAATTTTTCCTGAAACCAGTAGTTGTAGGGCTTGCGGTGGCTGCACAGAATCTTGTCCAAAAGGGATTGAAGTACAACGTGGTGTGGAATTGGCTGCGAAAGGAAAATTTAGAGAAGCTGGGGAATTGTTTATTGAATGTGTTATGTGTAATTTATGTATGACAACCTGCCCTGAACATATTGCACCAAATCATGTTGGTTTATTTTGCCGCCGATTAATAGCTTATTTCCATATACGCCCTTCCAATTTAATTAGTCGTTTGGAAGAATTACGCCAGGGCGATATGCCGGTTATTATGTCATAGGGCAAGTCCTAAAACTCGATGATCAAGTTTTTAAGCTTGAAAACCGTTAACTACAAGGATTGTATATAAGAAGGGATTAGTCGGTGCTAATACTACAGCCATCCAATTTTGATCGGATACAATCATTGTATAAGTGGAAGAGTCAATACCGGTACATTAGTTCTTACCATTATACCAGATTGTAATGCTAACAATTGTTTGAGTAGTGAAAAGGTGGATTTGGAGGTAAGATCATTATCCTTAATATAGAACCATGCCCCACGATAATTAACCGCGACATAGGGCGTATTGGGGTAAGAGGAAGATGTGTGAATCTGGAATAGATTATGAGTCATCTTAAACCAGTCAAAAACTTCGCCTGATTCATATTCTGTTATAGTCACTTTGCCAGCATCACGATCATGTTGTGAAACAGCAACGGCTTGAGATAAATAAAACAGACTTGCCATCAATGAACGCATTACCATGAAAATTTGTTTTTTACCTTTCCCAATGCCAAACCGTACAGGAAATTGCAAAGTCTCTTTGTCAAGTTCTAATATTTGTAGGAATGCTTGTACATCATGGCTATGATGACTTTCAGGTGTAATCTTTAAAACCAATTCACCAGGCTTATCAGAAGCTGCTAAAATAATAGAGTGACTTTGTTGGAGACGACGTATCAGTGCTGAAACTTCATTGAAACGCTCATATTCAGGTGCCGTGCTGGGTGTCGGTCCAGAAGCCGTGGGCGCATTAAGAATCCCGTTAAAATTTTGCACAGTGATACGCATTAATCGGTCAATTGACCAGCCAGAGTGATATAAAAGCAGTAGTATTTGTGGTTCAAGAGGTGTCAATACCTGCTTGATGAATTTTTCACCTTGCAAAGGTGTGTATGTGATAGTTGGCTTTTCGATGTAGTCAAAACCGGAAGAAATGCCGTATTTATCGGCAACAGAGGGCAGAATACTAGCCGAGGCATTAATACCGGTTCTGAAGGAAAAACTGGTTGAGATACTGGCGGTTTCTACAAAAAATGGGGTGTCACGGTACCGCAATCGTACTAAATTGAGTAACAGTTGTTCATTATCAGTTTGTTCAATCGCAATGTTATAATCAGTTCTGCTTTTGCGAACCGCCTGGGGTCCCAGGTTGGAACAGCCAACTAATGTGATTATAGTAAGATATAAGATACTTTTACTATACAATTTGTTTTTGATAAAATGTCGCGCTAACATCATTATTAAAGTCACTCCTATTTATAGCGTTTAAAAATAGTATTTCTTTTTTTAAGCAAAAATGTGAGGATCGATCAAAATCGTTTTGCAAGAACCTCATGTTAAATATTTTATTATAACAAAAAGTCAATAAAAATGATGAGCATGAATGATAACTTTCTTCCTTTTGCATTACCTTGTATCGGTGAAGAAGAAATTAATGAAGTCGTTGATACATTACGCTCTGGTTGGTTGACGACGGGTCCTAAAACGAAGCGTTTTGAAGAAGATTTTGCTAAGTTTATTGGAATACCTTATGCGTTAGCCGTTAATTCTTGTACTGCCGGATTACATTTAGCCTTGGAAGCGATTGGTATTAAGCCAGGCGATAAGGTTGTAACAACACCTTATACCTTTACGGCGACTGCGGAAGTTATACGCTACTTAGGGGCGGAACCTTTATTTGTCGATATTGAGCCTGATACTTTTAATATAAATACCCATAAATTGGCGGCTACTTTAGAAAGGGTTGAGGGTATTAAGGCAATTTTGTTGGTACATTTTGGGGGGCAGGCTTGTGACATGGATAATATTTTAGCTTTGGCAAAAGCGCATTCGCTTAAAATTGTTGAAGACGCAGCTCACGCGCTACCAACTTATTATAAAGGGCAAAAAATAGGGCTTTTTGCTGATATTACAGCGTATAGTTTTTATGTGACTAAAACCCTGGCAACTGGTGAAGGCGGTATGATAGTAACAGCTAATCCGGATTATGCAGAGCGTATTCGTATTTTGCGCTTGCATGGCATTAGCCGTGATGTTTTTGATAGGGCTTATTCTGAATTGCCTAAATGGTATTATGAAGTTGTTGCGCCTGGGTTTAAGTATAATATGACTGATATAACAGCCGCCCTGGGCATTCATCAATTACAAAAAGTGAATACTTTTCTTCAACGTCGCACCGAGATTGCCGAGCAATATACACAAGGTTTAGCAGATTTACCCCTGCGTACCCCCTATTTGCATCCTGATAGTAGCCATGCTTGGCATTTATATGTTATTCAGTTGCAGCTTGAAGATTTGATTATAGATCGTAATACTTTTATTGAACGTATGAGCGATGCCGGTATTGGTACCAGTGTTCATTTTATTCCTTTACATTTGCAGAAGTATTGGCGGGAGCGTTATGGTTTTAAACCCGATGATTTTCCGGTTGCTTTAGAGGTTTATCAACGTGCGGTGAGTTTGCCGATTTATCCTAGTATGAGCGATGCTGATGTGACACGGGTGATTAGGATAACACGACAAATTTTAAAAAATACCCAAAAATGACAAGTAAACGATTTTTTGATTTATGTTGTGTGTTACCGAGTTTAATTTTAATTAGCCCGTTATTTTTATTAATTGCCTTTTGGATAAAATTAGATAGTCGAGGCTCTGTATTTTTTTTGCAGATTCGTATTGGGCAATTTGGTAAGCCATTTAAGATCATCAAATTCCGTACTATGCGCCCTTCTGAAGGAGGGGCAAATTTAACGATAGGGCGCGATGCGCGTATCACGCGCTGCGGACATTTTTTGCGTCAATATAAATTGGATGAATTGCCGCAATTAATTAATGTACTCAAGGGTGAGATGAGTTTAGTGGGTCCACGACCGGAAGTACCTGAATATGTTGAACTTTATCCTGAAGGCATTAAAGAATATGTGCTATCAGTGCCGGTGGGTATAACGGATTATGCTTCTATTGAATTTCGCCATGAAAGTGAGTTATTGGCGAATTCGCAACAACCTGAAATGGATTATGTTGAAAAAATCCTACCCCTTAAGCTTGCTTATCATCAACAATATGTTCAGGAACAGTCGCTTTATTTGGATTTTAAGTTGATTTTAAGAACTTTTAGACGCATAATTTGGTAAATTGGAGATTGGGTTGGGTACAAGAAATACTATTTCAAACCACTGAAAATATCAAATTAGAAATACCCCTGGTTTCTTCAATGATAAAGGAACTCGCTCCATTAGTGCTTTATCTACGCTATTTGGCTGAACCAAACGATTGGATTATTATTGATGAGCCAGAAATGAACTTGCACCCCAAGCGCAAGTGTCTATTTATTTGAAAATAGCACTGCCAGAAATATTGTTGATGAAAAGGGTGTTATAGATTGGCGTACTTTTGGTAATGTCTCTTCTGATGTTTCTAATATCTATTCTCAAGTACTTACAATGATAGATTGAGGAGATGGATAATGCCCTATTCTGAAAATAGTTCGCTTCTTGAAACATTACTCTTAACCCCCTGTTTATTGACAGGTGAAACTCATTGTGATGAAAGCAAAGCATCAGTTTGGGTAAAACCGCAACCTGGTGAAACAATACTTTTACGTCAAAAATTATATAGAAATCAAGAGGGCGAAAGTATTTGTGATTTGCTCGTATTTTACGCCAAGGAAAATGAGCGCGTTTTTTGTTTTGTAGAGTTGAAGGATAATATTAAAGATTTAGGTAAAGCCACTAAACAAGTGATAAATACTTATAAACATTTTAAACAACATTTCAGATTAAAAAAATATATACCCAAAGCTTGCATTGTTGCTGCCGGCGGTTCGTCACTACAAGAACATCAAAAATATCAACAAGATTTGTTAAAAGAGTTTTGCAAAAATAATGTGACTATTATCCAAAAGAAAAACTTGAAAAATCAAGATGAATTTGGTGATTTTTTAAGAGGTATTCCAAAAAAAACGAAAGGTAAAAGAAAAGGAAGATGAATAGTATTTTTGAAACATTGGGTACAAGAAATACTATTTTTTGAAAAATAGCATTTCTGAAATATGATTAATTATGGATGTAGAAATATGAAAAAAGCAAAATCAGGAAAAACAAATTCACCTTTTAGATATCCTGGCGGAAAATTTTATGCGCGTAAATTAATTCTGGCTTGTATGCCGGTACATCATAAATATTGTGAACCTTTTGCAGGTGGCAGTTCAATTTTCTTTGCTAAGGAATCCGTTAAATACAACATACTTAATGATAAAGATGAAGAACTTATTAATTGCTATATCCATATTCGGGATGAGGTTGAAAATTTAATTGATTCCCTTTCTGGTATATATGCTACCAAGGAGCTACATCATTATTATAAAAATGAATTTAAACCCAAAAATGATTTAGAAAGGGCAATGAGATGGTTTTATCTTAACCGTACTTCGTATTCAGGTATTATGAAACCTGCAAATTGTTACTGGGGCTATGGTGAAAAATATTCAATGAGACCCGAAAATTGGCCGGCGCACCTAAGAACCGTATCGGATAAATTACAAAATGTCGAATTAAAAAACCAAGACTTTGAGGAACTTATTGATATTTTAGATGATGATTATTTTCTTTTTATCGATCCACCTTATTTTAAGGCTGATCAAGATAAATTTTATAGTTGTGCATTTTCAAGGGCTGATCATTTTAGATTGAATCAGGTGTTATATAGAAATAGACACCGTTTTAAATTTTTGCTCACTTACGATAATGTCAAAGAAATCAGGAAGTTATATCATTGGTGTACTTCTATGCTTGACAAAGAATGGAACTATACTATAAGTAGAACTGATGATCAAAAAAATGGCAAAAAGTTAAAACAGGGTTATAAAAGTAATCGTTACAAAGGAAAGGAAGTTTTTATATCTAATTATAACGTTACTGAAATTAAAGGCATAATACCTTTAAAAAATAATTATAATCCTTGCCAATTGACACTATGTGAGTCATTATCAACTTATGGTTAATCTAATAAGGTTGCTATTTTTTCTATTGGAACCCAAGGTTTTTGAGAATAGCCATCTGAATCGAATTTAATAATGGGATAATTTGGAATGAAACCGCAATTTTTGTTGTGGCATTGCCTTCTAGTACATATCACTGAATTTTTTTCATTTGCAACAAGATCAATACTTTTGGCAACATACATTTTATCAAACGCTTGTTGTTGAGTTATAATTTCCAATTTTCTCAAGAAATCAAAATCGTTTTGGCTCGGATTCCAATAAAACAGCCCTTCATCATTTGTATCATAAAAACTATTCGCGATTGATGTGATAATGAGATCAAAATTACCGGGTAAATATTGATCATTATGAATCATTAATTCCTCAATGGTTTTGCCGCTGACTTTAGATTTTTGTTCAGCGGCTCTCGTTCCCAATGTTCTTGATTTCATACACTTTACCTTTAAAAAAGGTTTATGTTCGTCAAATACAAAAGAACGTTTTGCGGCAAGTTTGCATTCCACAACATAAGTTTTACCAGTGCTTCTATTTTTTATTTGAACATCAATATCGTATGAACCAATTTGAACGTTCATATAGGGTTTTATAATTTCAAATAGATGCTGATCTAAAACTTTTTCTAATCTATTTTTTACGCTAAATTCAAATGATTTACCTCTTATCATGGGTATTACCTTAGGATCATTTAATATTTTAGCTAGATTTTGAAATTCGAGATTATATCTTTCACAAAAATGTTGCAATTTTAAAATCCAATTTTTATTCATCTTTTTCATTTAATGTATTTTCACCATCTAAAAGTTGGGAAAAACTCACACCCAATACAGTTCTTATAGTATTTATGCATAATAAAGAAGGATTCCTTTTGCCTCCTTCCAAGAAACTGATATAGGTACGATCAAGATTAGCTAAATTAGCTAAAGCTTCTTGAGATAGCCCTTGTTGTTTACGTATCTTCTTTAATGATTGCCCAAACTGTTTAAGAATTGAATTATTCATTTCTTAATTATCCATGAGCAATGATTTGTAGTCTATAGACTGACAGTCACATTACTAAAATTTTGAACATGTACCCATACTCTCACCGCATTCCCATCATCCTACATGATATTTTTATGGTTGCCATCGCCTGGGCGTTGGCTTTTTTTATTCGCTATAATTGGTCCCTTTTTCCAGAAGCGGAAACGGTTTTTTGGCAAGTTTTGCCTATCATTGTCATAGTACAAAGCCTTGTACTATGGTATGGAGGTTTGTATCGTGGTATTTGGCGATTTACCAGTTTGCCGGATTTAGTTACCATTTTACGCGCCGTTTTTATTGGTACACTTGCCATTGTTTTGGGACTCGTTTTATTTAATCGCCTTGAATTGATTCCACGTTCTTCTTTGCTGTTTTATCCTTTTTTATTAACGTTTTTATTGGGGATGCCTCGTTTGTTATATCGGTTATGGCATGAGCATTCTTTTAAATTCTTATTAACGGATAAAACTGAGCATAAACGAGTGCTTGTTATAGGGGCTGGTACTTCTGGTGATATGTTAGTACGCGATATGCTACGTAATCATGGATGTGGTTATATGCCGGTTGGTTTTTTAGATGATCAAGCTCGTTTACAGGGTGGTAAGGTGCAGGGCATTCCGGTGTTAGGAGGTATAGATAAATTATCAGAAATATCTATTGAGGTTGATTTGATTATCATCGCCATGCCTTCAGCAACGGATGAGCAAATGCGTCGTGTGGTAGAATTATGTGAACGTTGTAGCGTACCAGTACGAACTTTGCCTAAGTTAGATAATCTCGTGAGTCAATCAGTTAATCTTAGTGCTTTACATGATGTTGCCATTGAGGATTTATTAGGGCGTGCAAAAATACAATTGGATTGGCAAATTATTGAAGCGGGTTTTTGCCATAAGGTGGTAATGGTGAGTGGCGGTGGTGGTTCTATCGGTGCCGAATTATGCCGACAGATCGCGCGGTTAAATCCGACGGCTCTAGTGATTGTTGAGCGCTGTGAATATAATCTTTATCAAATTGAAATGCAGTTACGCCAAACTTTTCCCGATTTGGTTTTACATGCCCTTTTAGGTGATATTGTTGATGCGGTAGCGATGCGTTATATTTTAGAGTGCTATCATCCAAATGTGATATTTCATGCTGCCGCTTATAAACATGTACCCTTGTTGCAATCACAGGTGAGAGAAGCGGTTCGCAATAATGTTTTAGGTACCAAAATTTTAGTCGAAGCCGCTGCTAAGCAAGGTTGCCAAACGTTTGTGATGATTTCCACGGATAAAGCGGTTAATCCATCTAGCATCATGGGCGCAACTAAACGGGCGGCGGAAATGATTTGTCAATCTATGAATGGGCGTACTCAAACGCGCTTTATTACCGTGCGCTTTGGCAATGTGTTAGGCTCAGCCGGTAGCGTGGTTCCACTGTTTAAGGCACAGATTGCAGCTGGGGGTCCTGTCACGGTGACTCATCCTGATATCAGCCGATATTTTATGACGATTCCCGAAGCTTGCCAGTTGATTTTACAATCGGGTGCAATGGGGCAAGGCGGGGAAATTTTTGTGCTGGATATGGGTAAACCTATCAAAATCAAGTACTTAGCTGAACAAATGATTCGTTTATCCGGTAAAATGCCGGATAAAGAGCTTAAAATTGTTTATACCGGATTGCGCCCTGGTGAAAAATTATATGAGGAATTATTTCATGCTGATGAAAAATTAGGTAAAACGACTCATTCTAAAATTTTATTAGCTGAACACCGTAGTAATGATTGGAGGCAATTGAACGAGACTTTAAAGCAATTAGCACAGGCTTGTGATGATTATAGTGGAATTAAAAAAGTGTTGAAACAGCTTGTGCCGGAATTGAATGAAATGAGTAAAGAATGAAATGGATAAAGAAATTCGATTTTTTGAAAAATAGTATTTCTAATACGCTTTAAAATATGTCAGTTCTAATTTATGAAAATCCTAAAATATTTATTTATTTTAATTTGGTTTTTACCTGGTTTTTTATTAGGAGCAGATGAGCCAATTGCCTCTTTGGAAATACGATTACAAACGGCTTCTGGTGAAAAAAAAATGGAAGTATTAATGGCATTAACTCAACACTATTGGGATTCATCGCCAACAAAAAGTATCGAATATGGCGAACAAGCTTTAGAATTAGCCGAACAAAGCAATAATGAGTTTGAAAAAGCGAGGGCTTTAAATAATATTGGTATTGCTTATCAACATTCTGCTAAATATGATAAGGCTTTAGAATATTTTCAAACATCATTAGAAATATTTGAAAAAATCCAAGTTAATCAAAAAGCCATCGCTTCTTCTTTACTCTATATTGGTATTGTTCATTGGCGATTGAGCAATTATGATAAAGCCTTAAACGCTTGTTTGAAATCACTCAGGGTTTCTGAAAGTATTAACGATCAAAAAGGTGTTGCTAATGCTTTACATAATATTGGCATTGTTTATGATTTTTTAACCCATTATGATTTGGCTCTCAAAAATCATTTTAATGCCCTGAAAATACGGCAAAAAATTGGCGATCAAGAAGGTATTGCAGATTCTTTTAATAATATTGGTATTATTTATTATTTCACCAACGATTATAAAAAAGCATTAGAATATTATCTAAAATCATCGAATATCCGCGAAGCACTGGGCGATAAAAAAGGAATGGCTAAAAATTTCAATAATGTGGGGGCTGTTTATCAAGAACTAGGTGATAATAATAAAGCTTTAGAATATTACTTTAAAGCTTTGAAAACTTGGAATGAAACGGGAGATCAATATGAAATAGCTAATGTTTCCAATAATATTGGTAAAGTTTACCAGGCGATGCAATTTTATGAGCAAGCCTTTTTATATCTTAGAAAAGGGTTAGAAATCGCTCAACTAATTGATTCTCAAGGATTAATTTTGGAAAATTATGAATTTTCTTCTGATTTATATGCCGCAAAAGGTGATTATCAAAAAGCACTTAAATACTATAAGCAATCTTCTAAGGTAAAGGATCACATTTATAAAAAAGAAAGTCAGGAAGCGATTGCTGATATGCAAACCAAATATGAAACGGAAAAATTAAAAAAAGAGAATGAAATCCAACAATTAGAATTAGAGAGACAGAAATTGTTCACTCTTTCATTGTTTGGTGGTTTTTTCTTTGTTTTTGTATTTGCATTTATTATGTATTTGCTTTATGGCTTGAAAAAGAAAGCCAATGCGAGACTTGAATTAGAAAAAGCTAAGTCTGACAAATTATTGTTAAATATTTTACCGGTGAGGGTAGCTAATGATTTAAAAGAAAAAGGTAAAAGCGAGCCGGAATCTTTTGAGAATGTGACAGTCTACTTTTCAGATATTGTGGGCTTTACTAACTTAGCCTCTCAATTGGAACCTAAAGTTTTGATTGCTGAATTAAACAATATTTTTACGGTTTTTGATAATATCATCGAAAAAAATCAGTGTGAACGTATTAAAACGATTGGTGATGCTTACTTTTGTGTTTGCGGTATGCCAGATGAAAATCCACATCACGCCGAAAATATTGTTCAATCTGCTATTGAAATTATTGCTTTTTTAAAAAGACGTAATCAAGTTTCCCCTTTTTCATGGAAAATTAGAATAGGCATTCATACTGGCAAAGTGGTTGGGGGTGTTGTGGGGGTGAAAAAGTATATTTATGATGTGTTTGGGGATACCATTAATACAACTGCCAGAATGGAAAGCCATTCTGAACCTATGAAAATTAATGTTTCAGAAACAACTTATCAGATTGTGAAAAATAAATTTAATGTGATTGAAAGAGGTTCAATTCCGGTGAAAGGTAAAGGGGATATGAAAATGTATTTTGTAGATGATATTCATATTGACTCACAATTATTATCCTTATGATTTCGTTTTGTTTCCAAAAGCCACAAATACGATTTCTTCAAGAAACCGTATTTGTCAAAACTATGTCATCGCCCCCCTTCTTCTGCTAAACCTAATGTCTTTTCAACCGCATCAATACGAACTTGACAATTTTTATAGGCTTTAGTCGCTTCGGCAACCATGACAACCAGTTGATCAATATCAGGTTCATCAGTATCACGCATGGTTTCGGCAATTTCTTTGAGTTTTCGGTAATTTTTAAGGTATAAATCGGATTTTTTTGGCATTATTTTTTTCCACAGTTGATACGCCCATCTTTAAATTCAATAATTAACGAAGCTTCTTGTTGAGCGGCTATTTGAGTGCTAATCACTTTATTTTCGCTATTTCTGATAATGGCATAACCGCGATTAAGAACCCTTTTGGGATCGCCTAATAACACTTGTTCCATCAATGATTTAATTTGATGAGTCGCTTTAGCTAACTGATTTTGACTCGCATTTTTAACCGTTTGCATTTGAAAGTTTAGTTCTTCGCGTTGCACCCCCAACCGTTTAATGCTTTGTTCTCGAATGAAAGCTAAAAGGCGAGCATTATCTGCTTGAGCAGAATTTAAGAGTTTTCTAGGGCGCTGAACGAAACTTTGCCAATGTTGTCGCGCATCTCGCGCATTTTGAATGATTGTACTTGTAATATAGGCAATGGCTAAACTAGGCGTATGGCAAGCATGGTTAGCGACTTCATCCAATAGAGTTTTATCCCTTTCATGCCCAATCCCAATAATAACCGGCAAAGGTGCCGTACAAATAGCTTTGGCAATTTCATATTCATTTAATTGAAAAAGATCCGCTTTCGCACCCCCACCCCGAATCATCACTATCGCATCATAAGCTTGCTTCAGATGCTTTTGATTAAGCATTTCAAAGGCTTTGGAAATTTCAGTCACCCTATTTTGCCCTTGAAAACTAGCCGAATAATAGTCAAATTCACATAATCCCAGGGAAGATAAAATATCTGCTTGGCTTTGAAAATCTCCTAAGCCCGCCGCTTGAGGCGGTGCAATCACTGCCACTTTACAAAATTCTAAGGGTTTTGCTAGTTCATGATTTTGCTGATAAATACCCTCCTTTTTCAATTTTGCCCGGATACGATTTAATTTACTTTCCATATCTCCCAAAGTAAAAGCCGGATCAATATCTAAAATATCCAGTGAAAAACCATAGCGCGTATGAAATTCAACACGTACCTGTAGTAAAACTTTAATACCCGCCTTAAAGGGCATATCCGTTTGCTTTTCAAAACGCTCAAGCAATGCATCCGCCCGATGATGCCACAGCGTTGCGCGAGCCTTCGCTACCTCATTACCTTCACTATCATGATCTGTCAATTCCAAATAGACATGCACATTTGTTGACACACTAACCACTTCGGCGCGTACCCAATAACGAGTATTATGTTGTTCGGCAATGGTTGTTTGGATATTTGACAATAATTCATTGAGTGTTATACTATTTTCATCAGAAGGCGAAGTTATTGGAACAATCGTTTTCGGTAACCATTTGGCAAAAAGTTCTATTTCAACACCAGGGGGAATAAACCATTTTTTTTCATCCCAATTAAATTTAGCCCCCCGTTCTTTCGCCTCATCCTTTTCCGCAAAAGGGCAATCTAGTAATATTGGATCTTGAGCAATCATTTTTTTTTGAATTTAAATTTGATATAGCCAGAAAAAATTTGTCTTATCTGGACATCTATAGTAGGAAACACCCAACCGGTTTTCAATTACTTGACAAGCTTTTTATTATTTGGTAATATGAGCATATACTTTAAACGGCTGAAATTTGGATTTTTATGTAGGCTGAAATTTGGATTTTTATGTAGATTTTTATGTAGGGTGGGCAAGTCTTTTTTTGCCCACCAACAGTTAAAAAAAAAAGTCCAAAAATTACCCGTTAGTAGTATACCTTTATTTGAGGTTTCTAAAATTATTTTTAAGTGTAAAAGGAAAACATTCATTATGATGACTAGAAAAACTGCCCTGAGTTTGCTCATGGGGGCTTCTTTCTTAATGAGCGGAACAGCAACAACGGTCATGGCTGCTGATGGGGCTGCATTGGCTAAAGATAAGTGTGAAAGCTGCCATGGCGAAAATGGCAATAGTGAAAAAAAGGTGCCTAGTATTGCAGGCTTTTCCGCCCCCTACTTCATTCAAACCATGGAAGATTACACTGATGGCGAGCGAACAGGCGAAAAGTTCAAAACTGAGGGAGAAGATGAGACTGATATGAACGCCATCGCCAAGGCTCTCAGTGCAGATGATCTGAAAGCATTGGGCGACTATTTCGCAGCCCAAACATTCGTTCCTCGTATACAAGAAGTTGATGCTGCTCTTGTTAAAAAGGGCAAAAGGATTTTCAGAAAGTGCAAAAAGTGCCACACTGATGAGGGTGCTAATCCAGAAGATGATGCAAGTATCTTATCCGGACAATTTATGCCCTATCTTGAAACTCAGATTAAGCAGTTCGTCAGCAAAGATCGGAAGTCACATTCCAGGAAAATGCTGAAAAAGCTTAAAAAGCTGGATGATGAAGACATTTCTGCTGTTGTCAATTACTTAGCCAGTCCAAAGTAATTTCATAAATACTGATTTTGGAGTCCAAAGCTTCAGCTTTGGATTCCAAGCAGTGAACCCATTTCCAAGACTATGTTCCTTAAATTCAAAATTGTCATTGATATTTTTATCATACTATGCTTAATTCTTAATGTTCAAGCTGGCGAATGGTCTGGCTATATCGCTGGTGAATTACGCTATTTCCCTGAATCCCCTCTCTCCGCAGATCAATATAATGATTTCAACTCATCCTTTTCAGCGCAACCAGAATATCGCCACGAATGGGATGAAGGCTATCAAACCTTTACTTTTGTCCCTTTTATCCGTGTTGATCAGTATGATTCAGAACGGAGCCACTTTGATATTCGTGAACTGACCTGGCTCAAGGCGGCATCGGATTGGGAATTACGAGTGGGTTTGCGAAAACTATTTTGGGGTGTCACTGAATCTCAGCATTTAGTAGACATCATTAATCAAACCGACTTAGTAGAGCATTCTGATATGGAGGAAAAGTTAGGGCAACCAATGATTAATCTTGCCCTGATTCGTGATTGGGGAACAGTGGATTTATTTTTACTACCTGGTTTTCGTGAAAGAACTTTTCCTGGTAAAGAAGGGCGTTTACTAAACGGAGGTATTCCCATTGATACTGATCAAACACGCTATGAATCGGGTGCTGAAGAAAAACATGTCGATTGGGCAGTGCGCTGGGAACATACGTTGGGAGATTGGGAAATTGGCTTATCTCATTTTTCCGGTACAAGCCGTGATCCTCGTTTTTTGCAGGGCAAAAATGGGACCGGGCAATTGGTTTTAATACCCTACTATGAACAAATAGAGCAAACAGGGCTTGATCTCCAAATAACACAAGAGGATATCTTGTGGAAATTGGAAATGATTTCGCGTCATGAGCCAACGGATCATTTTACAGCCCTAACGGGCGGTTTTGAATATACCTTTGTTGGCGTGTTTGAAACGGATGCTGATATTGGGATGCTGACAGAATATTCTTTTGATG
Organism: Gammaproteobacteria bacterium; assembly: GCA_003645255.1. Classification (GTDB taxonomy): domain Bacteria; phylum Pseudomonadota; class Gammaproteobacteria; order Beggiatoales; family Beggiatoaceae; genus QNES01. Next base: position 3,809 of record QNES01000002.1, on the reverse strand, counting down.
ATCGCCATGATCATGCAGCGACACCTTTTGAAAATGATATGATGTTCGGTATGCGTTTAACCCTCAACGATATTCAAAGTACCGAGTTTCTAGGCGGGGCTGTTTTGGATATGGACAGTCATGCCAGTTTTTATCTCCTCGAAGCCAGTCGCCGCTTGGGTGACAGTTGGAAATTGACTTTAGAAGCCTATATTTATGCCAATATGTCCACCGATGATCTCGCTTATGGATTCCGCAATGATGATTTTATACAGCTTGAATTAGCCTGGTATTTTTAGCTCACCGGCTTCCTCAGGGCGAACACGCAGGTTCGCCCCTACATTTTTACCCACGCTCGCTGAAGTTATGTCTAAAAAAACAATTTCATTTTTATCAAATACTATTACACATAGCTTTACTAAATATTTTAATAAAGATTTCTATGTCATTCATCATAATTTAGATTCAATTATCGAAACTTTGAATTCTAAAACAGATACCGATTATTTAATCGTTATTTTGGATAATAAATTTTTTTTCGAGAATTTTGTTATAAAAAGTATCGCTTTTGAAATAGTTGAATTTTTAAGTGAATTATTGAAGGTTTTTAGAAAGCAAAATAATGCGAAAATCTTAATTTCAAATATTGCTTATGATTTTATTGATATTAATTCAGCTTTAAATATTGAAGAATATAAAAATTTAATTTTATTAAATGAAAAAATTGAAGAATTATCTAATCAGGTGGCTGATTTAGCTATTCTAAATATTTTTAATCTTGCTAATAGAATTGGCTTTAATCATTTTTTTAGTTTATCAAATTCCTTATTGTTTCAAGCACCATTTACAAAAGAAGCCATAAAATTAATTACGTCTGAAATTAAAAAGAAAATAGACGTTTTTAATTCGCTTAGAAAGAAAGTCGTATTATTAGATTTAGATAATACGCTTTGGGGCGGTATAGTAGGTGAGGATGGTTTTGAGGGTATTAAAATTGATGAAAATTATCCAGGGATTGCATATAAATATTTTCAAAATCAAATGAAATATTTGAAAAAAAGTGGTATAGTCTTATGTATCGTTAGTAAAAATAATTTTGCTGAGATAGAAGATTTATTTAATAATCAAGATATGCCCTTAAAATGGAATGACTTTGTCATTAAAAAAATCAATTGGCAAAATAAAAGTCAAAATATTATAGAAATCGCCAATGAATTAAATGTTGGCATTGATAGTATGATTTTTTTTGATGATAGTCATTTTGAAATCAATTTGGTAAAAGATACACTTGAAAATATAGATGTCATAAAATTGGATTCAAACAATCCGATCAATAATCTTGGTATTATTGAAAGATTACCCTTTTTAAATTCTATCAAAATAACAATTGAAGACGAAAACAAAAGCAGTCAATATTTATCAGAACAAAAAAGGATAACCATTCGCAAAACAACGGCTACAGTAGATGATTTTATTGAAAGCCTTGAGATAAACATTTCTTATTGGATTAATAATAAGAGTCAATTGGCTAGAATAACGCAACTCGTCAATAAAACCAATCAATTTAATTTAACGACTAAAAGATATTCGGAAAGTGAAATAAGTCATTTCATGAACTTTAATCAAGTATTTTCATTTCAAATTAAAGATAAATTTGGAGATATGGGAATAACTGCCGTAGTGATCGTTATAGATAATAAAATTGATACCTTTTTAATGAGTTGTAGAATCTTAGGGCGAAAAATTGAAGAAAAAATTATGAAAATAATTTTGAATCAGACGACAAAACCGCTAAGTGCAGAATATATAAGAACTTCTAAGAATTCTCAAGTTGAAAACTTATATGACAAATTTGGATTTAGGTTGGTAAGTAAAGATAAATCAAAAAACGTATACATTTTGGAGATGCAGTGAGAGATAGAATAAAAGATATTGTTTTTCAAGCTTTAAAAGAACTAAATGCAGAGCTTGAAATAAACATATTTGATGAATTAAGCGAAAATACGGCTATATATGAAAATCTAGAGTCGATTAATTTATTAGATTTGATTGTCGAAATCGAAGATTTACTACAAAAAGAATTTGGTAAATATATTCAAATTGCAGATGAAAATAGTATGAATGTGGAACAGACAATATTTAAAACTATCGCTTCTACAATTGATGGGATTTTAGAAAAGGTTTCTTAAATGGCACAGCTAACTTTCAATAATGCAAAAGTCTCGGCAATAGTGACAACTGTTGGTGATAAAAAAGTGACTATTGAAGATGAGGCAGAAAATTTTGGCTATGACAATAAGACTATCAAAAGATTGAAAAAAAGGATAGGTTTTAATAGTCGTTATGTCGTAAGCAATGAAGAAATTTGCACAAGTGATTTATGTTATCAATCGGCAATAGATATTTTCAATAATGTTAGTATCAATAAAACGGATATTGAAGCTTTGCTTTTTGTAACCCAAACTGCCGATTACAAAGCTCCTTCAACCGCTATTATTTTACAAGATAGATTAGGATTAAGTACAGATACTATAGCTTATGATATAAATTTAGGCTGTAGTGGTTTTATAAATGGCTTGTTTACAGCTTATGCCATGATAAATAGTGGTTTAAAAAAAGTGTTGCTTTTAACCGGAGATGTTGCTTCAGATTTTGCGTATAAGAATGATAAAAATTTAACGCCATTAATGGGAGATGCCGGTAGTGCTATTTTAATTGAAAAAACTAATTCTTCAGATTCCTATTTTGTATTGCATAGTGATGGAAGTGGCTATCAAAATTTGATTATTCCTGATGCTGGTTGTAGAAATAAAGTTAATGCCGCTTCTTTAATTCCAATGAAAGATAATGATGGAAATCTAAGAAGAAGTATAGATATGTTTATGAATGGTGGTGAAATATTTAATTTTACGATTAAAGTTGTACCAAAAATGTTTGATGAATTATTTGAGTTTTCAAATGTAAAAAAGGATGAAATTGATTATTTTGTTTTACATCAAGCAAATCGGTATATTTTACAAAACATAGCTAAAAGGCTAGAATTATCAGATGACAAATTGCCAATGAAAACCATGACAGTTTATGGAAACCAAAATTCTTCATCAATTCCTGGAACTATAAATGGTTTTTTAAATGAGCAATTTTCAAATGAAAAACTAAAAGTCATTTTTGCCGGTTTTGGAATAGGTTTAAGTTGGGGAGTTTGTGTTGTTGAAATTGATAATATTTATGCCCCAAAAATTAAAATTTATACGATAAATACTAAATGTTCAATTTGATTATTGAGTGGTTTGTCTTCTAAAATTAGAAATTAAATATGAATAGAGCGCAATTACAGGAATTAACAAAACTTCGTGTCGAAGAAGCTAAAATTCTTTATGAAAATAACTGTTTTAATGGCGCCTATTATTTACTAGGATATGCGGTAGAATGTGCATTAAAAGCTTGTATTGCAAAACAAGTACAACAATATGATTTTCCAGATAAACAATTGGCTAATGATAGTTATACTCATAATTTAATAAAACTTCTTAAAACGGCTAATTTAGATAAAGAACTCAATAAGGATGAATATAAAGATTTTAAAGTAAGTTGGTTAATAATAACTTATACTAATACATATGGAGTTGTTTGGTCTGAAGCGATAAGATATTACACTGATTATATTGATTTTACACAAGCTACAGAATTTTTTGATGCTGTTACTGACAAAGATAAAGGAATATTAAAATGGCTAGAGAAATATTGGTAACGAATTATCTATCAAAAGAAATGATTACTGCTGGAAAAAAACTCATTAAACGCTTAAAAAATGAAATTGATTTAAAAGC
>QNES01000001.1 GCA_003645255.1 Gammaproteobacteria bacterium | reverse complement strand
GAAAGCACTCAAAGTGACCGGAAAGATTTGCACCCGCCGCTCTGGCATCAAGACAATGTTTCGTTTAAATCGTTTATGACTTTCATCGTCACTGCTGAAAACGAGATCAGTTTCCTGATATGCTACTAAATTTGCTATATTTTTATCCCACTGGAGAATAAAACCATCCTTGTTAAACATGAAAAATGATTCTTCCTCAACCGAGTCAGGTGTATAGCCGACCACAACTAGAATTTCAGCCTCTTTATCAACATGGTTACTGTCAACAGTTATAACACCACGAATATCCATTTGGTCAGAAGAACTGACTATGACAGTACCACCATTAACTGAAATGCCCCGAGAAAATGTGGCATCAGTATTCACCAGTTCACCTTTAGAATCCATAGCAAAACCTATTGGATTATTATCAATAGGAAACTCTGGAGAAGGTTTACTAGTAGCCGCGTAAGCTTGGAAATTATCAAAGAAGATACCTATCTCAGGTTGATGAACAAACCGATAGGTAGCAAAGTAAACACCCATAGCCTGCACGTCTTTGAAAGTGTGTTCAACAAAGTCCGCAGTTTCTTTATTAAACTCCATGTCACAGCCCAATGGCGTATAAATTGCCCAACGTGATTCTAATGGATTAAGTTTTGCTAAAAAAGCGGCTGGCTTATCTATAACCCCATAGGCGTACTCACTGATCCATAACTGGCTACCATCTTGCACTATGAACCGACCTTCCTCGGCTTTGCGAAAACGGCTTATATCAACAGAAAGCCTGCTTGTCTGGTCAAAAGTAATCGTTTCTGCTTCGGCACCACCATTGACAAAATCTTCTTTTTTCCAGATGGAGACAAAGGTAAAATTTTGGTTAATGTCTTCATTTTTTTCCAAGATACTATGCATTGTTTGACTAAGAACTGCGAAAGTTATATCTGCCCATCCCAATCCCCAGCGTAATCTATTTCCAATCCCGTTGGCCATACGGCTAATATTATGAGGATATTTAGCATTGTATAAACTGGGTTTAGCACATTCAACTGGTTGAACCGTAGCTTGCCCGGTTTTTCTAAAAAGGGGAATTTGTTCGCCTCGATAATCCTCAGTAATGTGTGAAACGTTGGTATAACGACCAACCAATCCACCGTAAAACGGTGCACTAGGTCTATCTATACGATACTTATGGCCTTTTAAGGATTCTGGCAGACACCCATAATGAGGGTTGAAGAAATCGGTCAGACTAAATTCCTTACAAACTAACGCATCATTGTACACCCCATCGCCATCAACGTCTTGATATTGTTGCGATTGAGTTTTTATGGAATAACCCATAGAAGCATTCGACTCAAACTTCTGAGGCAAATACTCATCCCACCACTGAACTAATTTTACCGATTCGGCATAACTCAAAGGGATCTGTCCCAAAATCATTGCAGAAAAGATATAGAATAAAACGTGTTTCATTGCATTAAACATAGTTATTATCCTTGCTATTTAAATGGCAAAAAACTCTCATTCCGGCCAGAATTATGGCATCAATGAGTAAAAACGATAAGGGCGATAACGAATGTTCGCCCTATATGGTTTCATGGTTTTGTAGGGGTTGAGCTGCGTCTCAATCATTTAGCGGTTTTGAAATTAATTTACCTGAAAAGGGCGGCAACAGTGTCGTAGTGAAATATGATTAACAGTTTAAGTTGCCCATGTTGCCCAAATCGGATTTTTAACGGGAACCAATCAGAAATACGATTTTTTCAAAAATACTCTTTCTTGACCAGACTGATAACGAATTTATTAATTAATATAATCCCACATAAAAAACTATCTATTAAGAAAGCGACTGTTTATAACAATCTTGTATCGTTCTGATGATAAAAACTATAGTATCTAAGTTTTTTGCATCTTTGGCTTGTCTGAATGTGATAATTCCCTCCGTTTCCAACGTTCAATAGCCGTAAATAATGCTTGCTCGAAAAGTTGAGTTGCATCATCCCAAGTATATTGAGTAGCTGTCGCATAGGCAGCATCAGACATAGTTCGCCATTCGCTATCTCCAAAGTTACATACCCGCTCTATTGCTTTTGCCATATCCTCCGCATCCTTTATAAGGATTCCACCACCATTAGCCAAGAGTTCGGGAGCAGCACCGGCTGCCGTAGCAATAACTGGTGTTCGACAAGTCATTGCCTCCAGAATGGGAAGACCAAAACCCTCCAATGAGCTGCTACCAAAAAGCCAAACATCACATTTAGCGTAAATATCCTTGATAATGTTTTGCTTCGGTTGACAAACGTAATTTGTGCCGGGAGGTAGTGGCAAATCTCGCGTTGGTTTTTCTGAACCAAAGGCAATTAAACGTAAGTTGGGAATCTTTTCAATCGCTAGGAAAAACGCCTTGAGGCTAACATCGCAACCTTTCCAGTAGATTGTCGAATACATCATACCAACTGTCGGGATAACTTGTTTACTACGAGGTGGCACATTAAACTGTTTAGTATCTATACTATTTGGAACCAATGATATATTACCATTGCCATAGCGGCTTTTATGCCAGTCAACTAATTGCTTTGATATGGTGATTTTGTGCATTTGTAATGCATAAGTTGCCTCTACTTGTTCTTTGAGTAAATATTCAAATTTTGCCGCATAGCCTTGAATAAAGTAAACTTTTGCCCCTTTTGCTTCAGATAAATTCGCTACCCATTTTGCGGTTTCCCACCAAGTTGCGACCACAACATCAGCATCAGGGACATCAGAGTCAATGATTGGGCGATGACGTTCTATGACTTTGAGTGGCACATCTATGTTATCAAAGTGGGAGACCCCCTTTGCAGCAAGAGAAATCCAACCCTTAGCCCGTAGCAGTGAATGCACTTGTTGACGTAAACCGGGTGGACGTTTTGGGGTAGAGACTACCAATACCTCATGCCCAAGTTTTTTCAAGTGCTTTGCATAGATTGCAACTACCCGAATTCCACCAGCAAGATTAGGCGTGGGAATGACAAATGTGATTTTCATATTAATACTTATCCTAAGGACAATATCTTCGCCAATTTAAAAATTGAGCCAATCTAAAAAATACTGATTTTTATTTTTAGTTAAATCAATAACTTACAAATTTACTGATGCTTGAAATTGACGATTTTTACAATTTTGCGAAGGTATTGTAAGGAATGAGAATTAAATAATATCCGAAATTAAACCTGACAGGTTTTTAAAAGCTGTCAGGTTTGGCTTAATAAAAGTTTCGGAAGTTATTAAAACTTCATTCCTAAGTAACCGTTGAACATATTATTCTTAAATGACTATGCGTCTGGTATATGAAGATTTCGCTAATAGCATGGTTAATAATAAAGAAAGTAAATATAAACCCACTGATAAACTAACGGGATATATTAGTTGCCAAAGACTATCTGAGAAATACATCTTCAATTTATAGATAACTTTATATAACAAAACGTGTAAAACCAGCATATGCGAAACATATATCCCAAGAGTAAATTTACCCAAATAAGGAAAAGGAGTATTTTGACCTAAATCAGGTTTTGCTAATGCTAAAAACATAACACCAGTACCAAAAAAAACGGTACCTATCAAGTAAGGCTGATTAAACGATATATTGAACAAATAATTAAGTATGCTCGCCTCAACTATTATACATAAGAATCCGCCAATAATAGCTAACCATGCAAGCACAGGAGTTGGTTTATAATCAGATTGAGCAAGCCACCAACCAATCGCAATGAATAATGTGCTGACAAATGGGCCTTCGTATGATTGAAATTCAACTTCTATACCGACAGGGGTAATAGCATAGGCACCAGCAAGCAAACTAAAAATATATAGAGGAATGGCAATCAAAAATATTTTATTTTGCTGGTTCCAAATAGCCAACAGAGACAGAATACTAATGGCCATTATTAATGAAATGACAAACCAAAGATGACCCCCTTTGGCAGGTAAACCGCCTCGCAATAAAAAAATGATTGGATGGTCAAATATCCAAGTCATCTTATCATAAAAATTCCAATATAACACCGATAATATACTATTTTCAAAGAAAATACTTATAGGAACAAAAGGTACAAATAAGTAAATCAGTACCCAGGCAAATAAAATCAATGCCAATCTTTTAGTGTAGCGAACCATTAATTCACCCACTAAAGAAGTTGATTGTATTTTTTTTGAAAAAAAGTACCCATTCACAATAAAAAAATTAAGGTACTGCGAAACTTGCACTAAGGTTAATTAACCAAAACAATTCTGGAAAAGGGTGGGAGTGTATACAAATAACGGCGAATATTGCTAACACTCGTAAAGAATCAATACTTGCAATCCGCATATTAGAATGCAATCGAAATTTTAATTTCATTGAATTTAAACAAATTTTCCTTCATCAAAAAGTCCCAATACCTTCTTCTGTATTTTGGGTACAGTCATACGCAATCTTTCAGCCGTTTCACGACGAGAATTGTACATCTCCTGCGTACGCGCTAAAACCTGTGCTTCATTTTTCGTTCTTAAATCGACTACTGAATCACCTATACCGACAGAGTCAAAAACGCCCATAAATTTTTTGCTGTAGGCAATACCCAGTGTTGGCACATATTGTGATATAGCGGCTATACAGGAATGCATACGTGATCCCATAAAAAAATCACTTAAGCCAATAAGATATTTGATTTGTTTGTGATCGAACCTATCTTCTACCAGGAAAATTTTGCCAGGATAGAGGGAAGACATTTGTTGATGCATAGCATAGCATGCATCTGGATCACTTTCAATCCGTCCTGGTTGAGCATACACATGTGGCACTAAAACAACTATGATATTGGGGTGCGTCATGAACGATTTAATGATTTCACCTACGAGTTTTCGGTAATCGCTTTTAAGATCAAATCGGCTTTTAATTGAATAGTCATCATTATAAAGAAGTCCACTGATATTAAGACCAACAATAACATGCCCCTTTGCCTTAAGATTTTCCAGTTGCTCTATTATAATACTTTTTGGTTTTTCGGGATCAAGTACAAAGGCAACATCTGGGATAAACTGTAGAATTTTTTTATTAGCCCCCAGCAAATTTTTGACAGTTTCTAGCCCTTCCTTATCTCTGGAATAAATAGCGGTGCTACGTGCCAATAAATATCGTGCTACTATTTTAGAAATGCGACTTTTAAATGGACCATAAGTTTGTGGTAGCATCACCAATTTTTTACCACATAAGATAAATAGCCATTTCATTAAAGAATGCATCCTAAATACACGCATACCATAAATATCGCTAAAACTATCACCGGCGGTAATATCGACAATCAAATCGGCTTCCATGATGTCCTTAAAATAGGAATTATGTGTGGAAAGCTTGTTTTTAAGCCAATAGCTCGGTATGATTTTTAGGAGTAGGGCGTACCCTAATAGCGTATATGCGTTTTGAGTTTTGAATATATTGCGACGGAACCCTATACTTTTCTTTTCAACGTTAAATTTTTGACCATTGAAAGTAAATGTCAGTGGTACGCCATCTTCACGAGTTCGCAAAGTGACGTTTGCATGGGGCCAATGGGTGAAGATACATTTAATGCTTGATTCAGCTAATGCATTGACTCCCATGTTTGAAGTATCATAAGATGCACCTAGTACCCATATTTTTGGAAAGTTTTCTTTCATTCAGTTATCAGTTATCCGTTGTTTTAGGTGGTTTATTATCAATAATCTACCTGAATATCAAGCATGTTAGAAATACCTGTATATTCTTTTAAAGAAATTACATTAATCATTAATCATTAATCATTAGACATTATACAAATTTAATGTAACCCATTGATTTACTTAAAATTCCATTTTTGGTAAAACTAATGAAATCAAGTTAAGTTAAATCGGTATAATGTTTATTATACATACATTATATTATCAATACCTTCGCCAATTTAAAATTTGAGCCATTTTCAAAAAAATAATGATTTTTATTTTTAGTAAAATCAATAACTTACAAATTTACGGGTGCTCGAAATTGACGATTTTTACAATTTGGCGAAGGTATTGATTATTATACATTATATTATTATAATATGTCTACTTTATCAATAGAAACTGCAAAACGTCGTACTTTTGCTATTATATCTCACCCTGATGCGGGTAAAACCACCGTGACGGAAAAACTTTTACTATTTGGTGGTGCCATTGCCCTAGCTGGCACCGTTAAAGGGCGAAAGGCGGCACGTCATGCTACCTCAGATTGGATGGAACTGGAAAAACAACGTGGAATTTCAGTCACCTCATCTGTCATGCAATTCCCTTATCAAAATATTATTATTAATTTATTAGATACTCCTGGTCATGAGGATTTTTCTGAGGACACCTATCGTACCCTGACTGCCGTTGATTCAGCCCTGATGATCATTGATTCAGCAAAGGGGGTTGAAGGACGTACTATTAAATTAATGGAAGTGTGCAGGATGCGTGATACACCGATTTTAACTTTTATTAATAAATTGGATCGGGAAGGACAAGAGCCGATTGATTTATTGGATGAAATTGAAGATATTTTGAAAATCCGATGTGCGCCGATTACTTGGCCCATCGGCATGGGCAAACGTTTTAAGGGCATTTATCATTTTTTAGATCACAATGTCACTTTGTTTGAGCCTAGCAAAAACCACATCGCTAGTGAGGGAAAACAGTATGCTACTTTAGATGATTCACAATTAGTGGAAGAATTAGGGCAGTCCATGGTTGATGAGCTTAAAGAAGAAATTGAATTAGTCCAAGGTGCTAGTCATGCTTTTGATTTAGAAGATTTTTTGGCGGGTGAATTGACACCTGTTTTTTTTGGTTCTGCACTGAATAATTTCGGCATCAAAGCCCTGTTAGACAGTTTTATTCATTATGCACCGCCCCCACAGCCGCGCCAGGCGAATACTCGTCGCGTTGCGCAGAATGAAGAAAAATTTTCAGGTTTTGTGTTTAAAATTCAAGCTAATATGGATCCCGCTCATCGTGATCGTATTGCTTTTTTGCGGATTTGTTCAGGTCAATATAGTAAGGGCATGAAAATGCGTCATGTTCGTATCAGTCGGGATGTACAAATTGCTAACGCGCTCACTTTTTTGGCTGGGGAACGCGAACATACGGAAAAAGCATGGCCAGGGGATATTATCGGTTTGCATAATCATGGTACCATTCAAATTGGTGATACTTTTAGTCAAGGTGAAAATTTGAAATTTACGGGTATTCCCCATTTTGCGCCGGAAATTTTTCGCCGCGCCCAACTACGCGATCCTTTGCGAATGAAGGCTTTGTTAAAAGGCTTACAGCAATTGAGTGAAGAAGGTGCAACCCAGTTATTTCGCCCTTTAAGTCATAATGATTTAATTTTAGGGGCAGTGGGAATCCTACAATTTGATGTGGTCATTTGGCGGTTAAAAAATGAGTACGGGGTGGCGTGTCATTTTGAACCGGTGCAGGTAGCTACGGCGCGTTGGGTTCGCTGTGATGATGAAAAAATGTTGGAAGATTTTCAGCGTAAAGCGTTTAATCACCTAGCTTTAGATGGAGCAAATCATTTAACCTATATTGCCCCGACGAAAGTCAATTTATCATTGATAGAAGAACGCTTCCCCAATATACAGTTTTTGGCAACGCGGGAACATTAAGAAAAAATAGTTAGGCCATTTACAAAAAAAAGCAGACGCAGGTCTGTCCCTATAATGAAATATTTGACGTAGGGCAAGACTTTTGTTATCGCCCTCGTGCGTATGAAGTTATTTTTCTGAACATCTATAGTGTCCATCTGGAAACACTGAAAAAGCGAAAGTTTTGAACTCCAATGCCCATTATTTTGAGTCATCAGCTTCAGCTTTGGGAAAGCCGTTTCCGGATGGACACTATTTTCCGACTCCCAAACTTTAACTGTCAAAAAATATAATGAACGATAAACAACAATCACTCATTTTGATCGTGGATGATAATCCACTGAACCTTCAAGTATTAGAACATATGCTGAAAAGAGGTGGTTATAAAACGGTGCAGCTACATAATGGTCAGCAAGCAATGGATTATTTTGTACAACCGAAAACATATATGAAAGGTGAATATCAAACGGCGCGGGCACAAAATAGTCAACCATCAATGGATTTTGTACAAAAGAAACAACCTGATCTGATTCTACTGGATATTATGATGCCCGGTATAGATGGGATAGAGGTTTGTCGGCAATTTAAAAAAAAAGAAAGTACCAGGAATATACCTGTTATATTTATTACAGCTTTATCAGGGACAGATGATAAATTAAAAGCTTTTGAGGCTGGAGGTGTTGATTATATGACTAAGCCGTTTATACCGGAGGAAGTGCTTGCCAGGATAAATATCCATATCGAATTAAAAAGGGCTATGGAGCAATTAAAAAAAATGTCAGTAACGGATGAAATGACGGGTGTTTTTAATCGAAGATGGGCTTATGAAATTTTAGTCAAACAAATTGAAATAGCTAAAAGGGAAGGTTCTAGTTTTATTGTTTGTTATGTAGATATAGATCATTTAAAGATAATTAATGATACTTATGGTCATGCGGAGGGCGATATACTCATTAATACAGTAGTCAATTCCTTTAAAGAGGTTATTAGAACATCAGATTATATTTTTCGTATGGGAGGTGATGAATTTTTGCTCCTTTTTCCACAAGCGAAACTCCAAGAATCTGATAACCTAATTAAAAGACTGAGGAACAAATTGTGTCAACAAAAAATAAATGGTTTCCCTATTGATTTTAGTTTTGGATTTTCTCAGTTTCGTGTTGGGGATACATTATCCCCAGATGAATTAATAAAAATGGCTGATTCAGATATGTACGATGCAAAAACGAAAAAAAAAGCGATATTAACCTGACAGTTTTTAAAACCTGTCAGGTTTGTAACAACTTGAACGCTTCCTAATCAAAGGGATGTCGCTTTATAACAGTATCATTGCGTTCCGCACCGGTAGAAATAATATCTATCGGTGTTTCAAGCAAACTTTCGAGTTTTTCTAAATAAGCGCGAGCATTAACCGGTAAATCTTCATAGCGGCGCACCCCAGCTGTCTGATCATTCCACCCTGGCATATCAATATAAATCGGTTGACAACTAGTTAAAGCCTCCATCGGTGGCGTTTTCAACTCTTGCCCATCACAATTATAACCAACACAGATACGCACAGTTTCTAAACCATCAAGCACATCCAATTTAGTGATACAAATGCCTGTCAAACTATTGATAGTACAGGCACGTTGCAAAGCAACAATATCAATCCAACCACAGCGGCGAGGGCGACCGGTTGTGGCACCAAATTCATGCCCTTTGCTAGATAAATGTTTACCAACCTCGTCAAATAGTTCCGTTGGAAAAGGACCAGAACCTACCCGCGTGGTATAGGCTTTGGTAATGCCTAAAATATAGTCTAAATTGCATGGTCCAACACCGCTACCTGTAGCCGCACCGCCTGCTGTCGTATTAGATGAAGTGACAAAAGGATAGGTGCCTTGATCAATATCTAATAGGGTACCCTGCGCTCCTTCAAATAGCACATTTTTACCTGTCGCATATAATTGAGCTAGTAAATGTGGAATATCTGACACCATCGGTATTAAGCTATCAGCCATGCTGAGTGTTTCATCTAATACTTGTTGAAAATCAACCGTTTGGGCTTTGAAATAATGCTGTAAGCTGAAATTATGATAATCCAGCACTTCCCGGAGTTTAGCACTAAATGAATCTGGATTAGATAAGTCACTTATTCGTAAACCGCGTCTAGCGACTTTATCTTCATAAGCCGGACCAATTCCCCGCCCGGTGGTACCGATTTTTGCTTTACCCCGTGCTTGCTCACGCGCTTGATCGAGGGCAATGTGATAGGGCAAGAGTAAAGGGCAAGCGCTACTTATAAGTAAACGCTCCCGTACCGGTACCCCCTTGGTTTCAAGCATTTTGATTTCTGTAAGCATTGCACTGGGCGACAACACAACGCCATTACCAATAAGACATTGCACCTCTTCACGTAAAATACCGGAAGGAATCAGATGTAAAATGGTTTGTTTACCATCAATAACAAGCGTATGTCCGGCATTATGTCCACCCTGAAAGCGCGTTACAGCAGCGGCGCGTTCAGTTAATAAATCGACTACTTTGCCTTTGCCCTCATCGCCCCATTGTGTTCCGATGACTACAACATTTTTAGCCATGATTTTTTCTCTGTGTTTAGATATAACTTATTGAATATTAATGTATTTTTGAAATAGAAAACTATTTCTAACATGTTAAGACATTTTATTCTACCATCCAAGGTAAATTTTGTAATTTGTCTTTAGACACAACTTTAGGATGTGCATCAAAATGAAATGTTAATTTTCCCTCAATGATCTGCATGTCGTTTAAGTCTTCTTCATAAATCTATCACTTTGATCTAAATTTTCATCTAAAATGACTAAATCATCTAAGCCTTCATAAAAAGATAACATTTCTTTAGTTGGAATAAATAAACTATCCTCTTACTGAAAAACGCCAAAACCACAAAATTCGGCTTTGGTTATGTCTAGGGGGTAAGCTCCCCGGGGTGATAAAATTTCTATCACCTTGGTTAAAAACCGAATCAAAATATTTCTAGCACCATGTATATCTCGATTCACTCTCTTACCTTGGAAAAGAATTGAAGCTTTCCCACCCAAGTTTTTGAGAATTGAACCATTCCACATAGTTTTAGAAGTATAAGATTCATTAACATCCACTACAGTTTTACCATATTTCTTAGCCATCCACTTTAAAGTTTGTTTAAATTTATAGTGAGCTAAACCTAACATGCCCCTTACAGTTTTACGCCTAATGAATCGTTTCCGAGTCTCGTCACTTTTTTTTACCATAGATAATTTTTTAGTTGCTACTTGTTGTATTGGTTGAATAAATTTAACATTTGCAAACCATTGGCCGTTGGTATAAGTAACAATTACGGTCTTACCAATCGCATCTTCTGGGACTTTTTCAGTCCAAGTGCAACCCTTTAATATATTTGGGAAAATTTGTTTTTTAGCTGATAATCTTGGTGCAACAAAATATTGATGAGGAGCCATTCTTGACATAAATGATAACTCAGCTTTTTCACCGTTAACTCTTTTTTTGATAACAGTAGTACGAGTGTCACAAGCTTTACGATAAGCCGCTTGAATCAAATTGCAATTGAATGTAACGTCATTATCTTCACATTCTATTCTGCACCAATCACAGATTTGAGTTCTAAATTCAATTGTCAAGTTATAAGCTCGACGATATAAATTAAGAGAATCAAACCATAAAGTTTCATATTTTGGGTAAATTCTTATTTTTTTGCTTGTTATTACGTTTACTTGCGCTTCGCTTTCCATAGTGGGAGTTGATGAAGCTTGTAATGAAAGCAATAAGGGTTTTGGTGTCAAATTGTTCGGAATTATCTGCTTCTTCCAAAAGTTCGACACTTCCACCCGGTAATTCAATGATCGAGGATAAAGTTTTTCCAACGGAAAAACTTTATCCTCGATCCCATTTGATGAGTTGAAAGCCGGTTCTGGTAATTCTATCTGATGTGGTTGCCACAAGATGTTGTGGATTACCGTTGATAGTGGACTCCAAAATGGTTTTATAACCTCGTCTACTTTGGTTGAAGCCGGAGGCAATGTCAGAGATAAACGTTGCTTCTGGATATTTGTTTTTGAGTAATTGTTCTTGTCTTGCCAGAGAAGTTTTTTGTTTGGCACTTGAGACTCTTGCATACAGAATAGTGACAATTGGTTCTTCAATCCATACCCGGTAATGCCCTCCTTTTGTCTTCTTGATTTTGTCAAATTTACCCTCCTTTATCCAATTTTGGATAGTTTCATTTGTGACGGAATATTCTTTTGCTAAAAAACCAGTTGACTTATACATCGAATAACCTTTTTGATCGTTTTTGTTATTTTAGGGGTTTTGGTTTGTAATGTCAACTGTTTAATGAATCTCGCTGGTACATCATTCTTGTTAATATTGACTTGAATTTTAGTTTTTTGGGTAAAATTAAACTTGATGTTGTATTTAGTCAAGTTAATTTTTATATGACACTTGTCTTGCCCATTTTGAATTAAATGCGCTAATTTTTCAGTTTTGAAAATATCAATTAATTTTTGTGGAATAGACTTTTGTAACAAGTACCTTTTATTATCAGCTTTTTCTAGGATAACGAAATTATTACTTTCAATTAAAGAATATAATAATCTGAGTAGGTGGCTTTTGCCAGTATCATTTTCACCGATAATGATATTCAAACCACTCGAAAAATTTAAGTTTTCCTTTTCAAAAAGCGTAAAATTTTCTATATTCAAGCTTTTGACTACAAGATTTTTAGCCATAATTTTTTCTCTCATCGGCGTTTTTATTCTTCCAACAATAACTACAAGGATTGTATATAAGAAGGGATTTAAAAGAAGGGATTTATTATAAATTTGGTGTTCTAATTTTTAAAGTCAAACAATATTTGTGAAATTATTTATCTGAACAACTATAAAAGCAAAAAAAAATAATATACCTGTAAAAAACCAAGTTTTTCCAAAAAACGTCTGTGAATAAAATGTAAAAAACGGTAACTACTCAGGGCTTGAGCAAGGGATTGCTTGCACTGAAGATTGCCCTGAGTCGTTATAAAAAAACTTTTGTGTCTCTACTTATTTTCTTTAAAATGAAATATGCTATCAGCATAAGTAGAACGATTTTTTTCTGTGCGATTTAAGACTGGCTTTTTGTATTGGTTAACCATTTTCATCCCCGCTAATTCTGCAATTTGAGGATAAATATCATACTTATCATTGGCAACCAAAAAAACATCATAGTCATCTTGCATAAATTGCTTGCTATTTAATAATACCTGAGCAATGCCTTTTATATAAGATTTCCTGGCTTCAATACCTTGTCCTTTGTATAAAGGACCAATTTCCAACTCATCTTTTCTCTCAAAGTGAAATAAATCGTAGGCGTAAGCATGTTGTTCATGATAATTAATCAATCCAACATAAGGCGGGCTAGAAAAAATACCTCTGATTTTGTTTTTTCTTGCTAAAGCACCAAATTCTGGATATTTTTTATCCAGTTCTGAAAACACATTAATATTTCTACTATCACCCGTTAAACACATTTGAAAGGTATCCGTTTTTAGCTCTTGAAACTGAAGCAATCTTTTTAATGTGTCTTTGCTATACCTTTCCCACCAACTTGAAATGGAAAAAATGGGTTTACAAATTTTGCCATGTTTCTTGCAATAATAAGTCGCGGTAATGGGTTCTTTTAATGAGGCTAAATCCGCATGAGTGGTTGCCCGACAAGAGCGAATGGTTCGACTTAAAATAACCGCCAAAATATTTTTTGTATTTTGGTTATTAACCTGTTTAAACATTTCTAAAACAAAATCAATTTCATCTCGAACCGACTGTAAAAACCACTTATCAAGAAATGAGTCTTTAGATTGTTGTTTTAATCTGATTTGATAAGTCTTGATCAAATCATCATAAATCCGCAAAAACTCGGTTTCTTTTTCACAACCATATTCGTTTTCGTCTATTTTTCCTTGACGAACCTGATATCTAAAATCGGCGGTTGGAAAAAAACGCTCATTAAATGTTTGGAGTTCAGAAAGTAGTTTTTCTTCAAACTCTACTATACTGTGTTTTTGAGTTGTTACAAACCCTTTTAATTCGTTTGTGATGGTTACAAGATGCCGCTGAATATCATTGATGTCATGATGATCAATTTTTGCATGACTCAAGAGCGCGTTAAAGGTGGAAATATCCACACCTATTGCATTGATAGCCAATTCATTGCTCTGCACCAATGTTGTGCCACTGCCACAAAAGGGATCGAAAACAATATCATTTGGCTTAAAAAACACTTCTTTTTTGAAGTGATCAGTATGCTCATCTAAAAAATATTCAACCAATTGGGGGATAAATTTTCCTTTATAAGGATGTAAGCGATGAACATGCTTTGTTGTTTGTGATTCATTATATTGCGAAAAAGATAAATCCCAATTCAAGCCTTCGCCTAACTGTTTTTTCAAGAGGGTTTCTTTTTTCAGATGTGAACTATAATATCTTCTTAAATCGGTTTTATTGAGCAGAATATTACCGTTCTTATCTATTTTTGGAATTCTTCCATATTGAACCAGGTAATAAATATTAGAAATGGTTATTTCCCTATTCAAATATTTTGAAGCCCATAAGCTTGCCTCTTTGAGTGAAAGTTGTTTTTGCATTTTTTAAAAGTACAATGGATTGAGGAACGAATTTTTCAAAATGTTAGGATGAACTATGATGGGGACATTGCCTAGCTTACTATCCATTTATCAAGCGTTATTTCAGCTTTATAACAATATAAACAGCTTGCTTTTTTATGTATAGTTTTTCACATCAATAACTTCACAAAACCTGCCATGTTTCCAAAACATGGCAGGTAAGAAATTATTTTTCTGAACATCTATATATTACTAATGGTAAATTTTTTTAAAATTGGGTGGGCAAAAATTTGCCCACCCTACATAAAAGTCAAAGCTTTAACTGTTTAAGCTACATCAAATAAACCAGTCAAAGATAGATACCAATATTCCAATATTAATGTACCAAATATAATACTATCACACCCAATATCATGCTTGAGAAGCCAATAATGCGTAATGTTTTATCATCCATTTCGCTCACTTGTCGCAAAGTCTTACGCCAACCAGTCGGATTAAGAAAAGGCATAACACCCTCAATCACCAATATCAGGGCAAAAGCAATCCAAAGTTCTTCCCACATAATGTTAGCCTAATCTTTTACTCAGCTTTATTTTCTTCCAGAAGCTTATCCTGATGAGGGTTATTTTCCGGTTCAGGCAATATCTCATTGCTTTGAGAAAGAGCAGTTTCACTCGGTTCAATCGAAGGTGCCTCTTTTTCCTCAGAAATAATGACTTCATCATCAGAAGTGACTTCCCCCTTTTGAGAAAAGGGCTCAACCATCGGGGATCGGAACTGATTGCCATTTAAGTTATTGAAATAACGAAAGAAATCAGAATTCGGTTGAATCAGCAAAATATCGCTGCGACTATTAAAGGTTTGCTTGTAAGCATTAAGACTGCGATATAAAGCATAAAACTCAGGATTTTGGTTATAAGCCTTAGCATAAGTATCAGCCGCAGTAGCATCCCCTTCACCTCGAATTTGTGAGGCATCCCGCTCTGCGGAAGAAACTAATACAACGCTTTCGCGATCAGCATTGGCACGAATACGCACGGCTTCTGCTTCACCTTGCGAACGTAATTGTTTCGCATCCCGTTCACGTTCTGCCTCCATGCGACTATATACGGAACTACTCACTTCTGTGGGTAATTCAATTCGTTTGATACGCACATCAATAATTTTAATGCCAAACTGTTTAGCACGTGCATTCGCATGTTCAGTGATGATATCCATAATTTTGGCGCGATCACCAGACACCACTTCTTTAATAGTGCGTTTACCAAATTCGCTGCGTAGCCCATCAGCAATAGTAACAGACAAACGACTGTTGGCAATTTTTGAGCTACCTCCAACAGCGATGTAGTAATTGATTACATCAACAATTTTCCATTTAATGAAAGAATCAACAATCAAGTTCTTCTTTTCACTGGTTAAAAATTGTTCCGCAGGCGCGTCAAGCGTTTGAATACGCCTATCGAATTTACGAATCGTATGATAAACGGGGAGCTTAAAGTGCAATCCCGGACCAAACTCCCCACTAACGACTTTTCCGAAACGCAACTTTAAAGCCAGCTCCGTTTCCTTAACCGTGAAAAGACACATTAAGCCGGCGAAAAAGATAATCACTGTGATTAACAAAACGATCATTTTATTAGCAGCCATTATTAGCGTCCTCCCCTAGTGCGTAAATCATCGCCTCTATCTGCTGATCTCAAACGTGAAGCAGATTGTAAAGCAGATGGCGATTGATTAGGTGCAGTTTGTTCCAGATTCGTCGTTTGACCTAATAGTCGGTCAAGTGGTAACACCATCAAATTATTGCCTCCTTGGATATCAACCATAACTTTGCTTGTGTTGGAGAGTACCGTTTCAATACTTTCCAAATATAAACGCTGGCGCGTAATCGCCGGGGCTTTTTCATATTCTTTTAATACACTTAAAAAGCGTTTAGTTTCACCTTCAGATCGTGCAGTGACTTGGGCTTTATAAGCTAAAGCTTCTAGTCGCAGCCTATCTGATGTACCTTTTGCCCTTTCCACAATTTGGTTAGAATAAGCATCCGCTTGGTTTTTACTCCGTTCTTCATCTTCACGTGCCTTAATAACATCAGCAAATGCGGCTTGTACCGCATCAGGCGGTTGCGCGTTTTGCATGTTCACACTGGTAACCATCAAGCCGGTTTGATAGCGGTCCACAATGTCTTGAATCAAGACTTTAGTCTCTAAAGCGACACGAGTCCGTTCACTGGTTAAAACACCATCCATATTGCTGGTACCAACCACTTCACGTAAAGCACTTTCGGTCGCTTGATGTAATGTGTTGTCGGGGTCTAGCACCTTGAATAGGTAATTTTTTGCATCTTTAACCAGATATTGCACCTCTAATTCAATAACAACGATGTTTTCATCTTGGGTCAACATCAAGGCACGGTGCGTGAGGGATCGCACATGTTCAACATTGACCTTTTGAACTTGTTCAATGGGAGAAGGCAAATGCCAGTTTAAACCTTGCTCTGTTGTACTATTGTATTCTCCAAAGCGTGTAACGACACCCAGTTCGGCGGGTTGGATAATATAAAACCCGAAAGCGAACCATATTGCTAAAAGAAGAATAATAATCAGGCTGATTCCGGACCAACTGATGCCTTCATTGCCATTATTATTGCTACTATCGCTTCCACCACGATTATCACCACCGCCGCGTTTATCATTGCTAGCATTGCCGCCAAATATTTTTCCCAATTTATCCCCCATTTTTTGGACAAGTTCATCTATATCCGGGGGACCGCCTTGTTCTTTTTTACGGTTACCCCATGGGTCTTGATTCCCACTGCTACCTGGTTCATTCCAAGCCATGTGTGCTCCTGTTGTTAATTGTTAATTGTTAATTGCGCTAGAAATACCCTTTTTTGAAAAAATGGTATTTCTTTGATTGCGCTAGTCTTTATCTAAAATTCATTCTTCAATTATTTCTAATCTGGAATCACTTTTAGCCAACTTATTAAAATAGGGTGCCGGCATTTGTATTTCAATCAAGCTATCACCATTTTCCCTATATTTTTCTTGTAAAACGACTGCTTCTGCAAACAGGCGGGCGCGTAAATCTCCCGCGAGTACCGGCACACCTACCCAGCATTGTACCTTTTCCAGACTTAATTGTTCAATTAAAACATTATAAAGTAAATCAATACCGGCACCGCTTTTTGCCGATAGCCAAATTTGAGTCACTCGCCCGGTTTCATCGCGTTCACAACGGGGGGTAGCATTTTTTAATTGATCTATCTTATTATAAACGATAATCTGCGGTACATCGGCTGCCCCAATATCATTTAATACTTGATTCACTTGATGAATGTGCTGTTGTCGTTGTGAAGTATCACTGGCATCAACGACAAGCAATAATAAAGTGGCTAAACGTGTTTCATCTAAAGTGGCACGAAATGCGGCAACTAAGTCGTATGGCAATTGTTGGATAAAACCCACGGTGTCAGCCAAAATCAGCACCGTTTTATCCGGTAAAGTGACACGGCGCAAGGTAGCATCCAAGGTAGCAAATAATTGATTGGCTGTAAAAACGCCAGCATGGGTAAGACGATTAAATAAGGTAGATTTACCCGCATTTGTATAGCCTACCAGTGATACCATTGGTAATTGTGCACGTTGTCGCGCTTTTCGACTTAAATGGCGTTGTTGGATGACTTTTTCCAAACGCTTATTAATAGATTTAATACGTTCACCAATCAAGCGGCGATCAGTTTCTAACTGAGTTTCACCAGGACCACGTAAACCAATACCACCTTTTTGCCGTTCTAAATGAGTCCAACCCCGCACTAGGCGCGTACTTAGGTGTTTGAGCTGTGCTAATTCGACTTGTAACTTTCCTTCAAAGGAGAGAGCACGTTTTGCAAAAATATCTAAAATAACACCTGTGCGGTCCACCACCCTGCATTGTAAAACACGTTCCAAGTTACGTTCTTGTCCAGGCGTGAGTGCATGATTAAACAATACGACTTCTGCGCCATATTCCTGGACTAATGTTTCCATTTCTGAAAGTTTACCCCGTCCAACAAAGGTATGGGGATCAGGGGTGTCGCGTGTTCCGGTCAGCGTCGCCCCAATCATCACGCCTGCAGAACGCGCTAATTCCGCAAATTCATCTAACGATGCCGGATCGATTAGGCGATTTATTGTTATAGAAACTAAAATAGCACATTCGCCAGCTTGTGGTCGTTCAAACATTAGTGTGATCTTTTTTATTTTTTTAAAAACAGGGTTTCTAAACTATTTATTTGCCGCGGGTGTGTCATTGGGTGGTGCTATTTCAGGAATTGTGACCAAACGGGTTGGTACAATAGTAGAAATAGCATGTTTATACACCATTTGGTTGACAGAATTTTTGAGTAGTATCACGAATTGATCAAATGAATCAATTTGTCCTTGTAGCTTAATACCATTGACTAAATAAATTGAAACCGGTACATGTTCTTTGCGTAATGCATTCAAAAAAGGGTCTTGTAGTGATTGCCCTTTATTCATAAATTATTATCCTATTTGTTATCAGTAGTTAGTTATCAATTCACAATTAAAACAGTTTATGAATTTTTGCAAGGAATTTCAACACCGATTGTGTCATATTGGGTTTAAGACTATCAAACCAATGTGCGTCCATTTGGGTACGCAACCAAGTCATTTGTCGTTTTGCCAATTGTCGGGTGGCAATGATAGCCTTTTCCGATAAACTCGCATTATCTAGTTCACCCGCTAAATAGCTCCAAACTTGACGATACCCCACACAACGCATTGAAGGCAAATCGGAATTAAGATCGCCGCGTTCAAATAAACCACGAACTTCTTCAATTAATCCTTGTTCAAGCATAACATGAAAACGCTGTGCTATTTTAACATGTAAAACGCTTCGCTCTGCCGGAGCTATCACTAATTTAATGGTTGGAAAGGACCAGGGTTGTGTAGGAGATTTAGCGTACCAAGCTGTCATAGTCTCACCCGATACTTCATAAACTTCAAGTGCCCGTTGAATGCGCTGGGCATCGTTAGGATGAATACGTTGTGCTGTTTGTGGATCAATTTGAGTCAAGCGTTGATGCATGGCTGCCCAACCCACTTGTTCCGCTTCATTATTTAAATGTTGCCGTATTTGATGGTTAGCCGGCGGTAATTTTGATAAGCCTTGTTGTAAACTATGAAAATAGAGCATCGTACCACCTACTAATAATGGAATACGACCGGTAGCCTGGATTTTTTCGATTTCAGTTATTGCATCGGTGCAAAATTGCCCCACCGAATAAATTTCAGCTGGATCACGAATATTGATCAAATGGTGGGGTGCTTGAGCTAATATATCAGCATTGGGTTTAGCGGTGCCTATATCCATCCCTTGATATACCATAGCAGAATCTACGCTAATGATGTCACAAGGTAAATGTTTAACAAGGGCTATTGCCAAATCAGTTTTACCAGAAGCTGTGGGACCCATTAAAAAAATGCAAGGCTGTGTCATTGTTATGAAACTCGAAGTGGCAAGAAATCCGATTTTTTTCAAAAATCGGATTTCTACTGATTTTATTTTTTTATCCGAAAATAAACTCTATTTTTTTCAAAAATTGGATTTCTACTAATTCTATATATGTTTTTAATAAAAAAGCTGTGCTTCATATTATGTTTATTCAATATTTTTCCCGTATTTGCCACACCGATTACAACACTTTTTGAACAAACACAGGCGGAATATGAACGAGGGCATTTTGAATTAGCTATACATGGTTGGGAAGCGTTATTAGAAATTAACCATTTAAAAGTTCCTCAAACGATTGAAATCCTAATACCGTTAGCAAGAGCTTATCAAGCGTTAGGTTTATCTCAACAAGCATTGGATACATTATTGCGAGCTGAATCTCTTGCTAATTCGTTATCAATGGAATATCAGATTTCAAATCATACTTTGATATGGGTTAAATTATTTTTATCTTTAAGCGATATTTTCCTAGTTAGGCGGGAAGATATCAAAGCGCGTTTTTATGCAAATAAAAGCTTAAAGATATTACCCCCAAATGCGCCTATCTTAATTCGTGCGACAGTGTTCAATAATTTAGGTAATGTCTTGACAGTCGAAGCTTATTATACTAAGGCGGTGAAAGCTTATGCCCGTTGTGTGGAATTGGCAAAATCAGCAGGTGATGCTATTCTTGGTGGGCGTGCATTTATCAATATGGCACACGCTCATTTGAAACAGGGGCAAGGATTGGCAGCAGTGGAGGCATTATCAGGCGCACAGCAACAATTTGAGTCGCTGGATTTAAGTTATGCTAAAGCCTTTGGATTGATCAGTCTTGGCGAATTAGCACAACGTTTATTCACTATCAAACCTGACAGGTTTTTTCCAGAAAATTTAGAAAAAATATCCGCAACCCTTCAAAATCTTGCCTATCAAAGCCTCAATAAGGCACTTAATATAGCAAAAGCTATAGATAATCCCCGGTTAATTTCTTATGCTTATGGATTTTTAGGGCATTTATATGAAACGAGACAACGTTATTCCGATGCTTTGCCATTAACGCGACGAGCCATTTTTTATGCCAAACTTGATACAGACTCCTTTTTTACTGAGCAAAATCAAGCTTCAGAAATTCTTTATCGTTGGCAATGGCAATTAGGGCGATTATTCAAAGCTTTACATCATAAAGATAAAGCCATTGAAGCTTATCAAACCGCCGTGAAAAGTTTACAACCCGTTCGTCAAGAAATCGCTATTGGCTATCGCAATACTTCACAATCTTTTCGTGAACAAGTCGGTCCCGTTTATTTTGAATTAGCGGATTTATTATTACAACCAACGGCAAACTTTAATGAAGGCAATTTAAAGGAAGCAATTAATACGATAGAACGTTTTAAAACGGCTGAATTACAAGATTATTTTCAAGATGACTGTGTGACACAATTTAAACGAACGCTATTACACCAAGGTGTCGCACCCCATACTGCGGTAGTCTATCCCATTATATTGCCTGATCGCATAGAAATATTATTAAATCTATCCCAGGGTATACAACGATTTACGGTACCTATTAGAGCAACTGAATTGACAGATGAGGTTAATGAATTTCGTTTTGAGCTAGAAGCCAAATATAAGAATGAATTTTTGCCTTATGCAAAACGCTTATATCGTTGGCTTATAGCACCCCTACTGGGTGTACTTCACACAGTTGATACATTGATTATTGTTCCCGATGGTGTATTACGCACTATTCCCTTTGCGGCTTTACATGATGGCAAACAATTTCTGATTTCTCAATATGCGCTCGTTACTATGCCAGGCTTAACCTTTACCGAATTTAATAACCATTCACTGCGCGAAAGCAAAATTTTGTTAAGTGGATTATCAGAAAGTGTGCAAGGGCATTCCGCTTTGTATCATGTACCCGATGAAATGGAAGGCATTGCTAAATCATATCATCAGGTAACCCAATTATTAGATCAAGATTTTACGGTTGAACACTTTGCTGATGCTTTAAAACAAACTCTTTATTCTATAGTCCATATTGCCTCACATAGTCAGTTTGAAAGCAATCTCGAAAAAACTTTTTTATTGACTTATGATGGAAAACTCACTATGAATCATTTGGAAGCATTAATTAGGCTGAGTGAACGTCGTCAAGAACCCCTGACATTATTAACTTTAAGTGCTTGCCAAACGGCAGTCGGTGATGATAAAGCCGCACTGGGAATAGCAGGTATTGCTCTCAAAGCGGGTGCAAGAAGTGCGTTGGCAAGCTTATGGTTTATTGATGATAAAGCAACAAGCCATTTAATGAAAAAATTTTACCAACAATGGCAAAAAAATGCCCTATCTAAAGCAAAGGCTTTGCAAGCTGCCCAACAATATTTGCTAAAACAGCCTCGCTACCAACATCCCGCATATTGGGCATCATTTTTGCTGATAGGGGATTGGAGGTAAAAATTGAATTTTTATTTGAATTTAGAAATGCAGCACTTAGAAATACTATTTTTATAAATAAATCATCAATGAGTTTCCCAAAATGCCACATTTCCCCGTAATGTTTATAAATATCCAGAATAATCGGATAGATCACATTTTCACAACGAGCCGCTTCCGATGAAAAAACATCAATATTTTTGCGGCTAAAATAATACTCTTCCAAAAAGGCTTTGGAAGGGCTTATTTCATCAAATTCAATCTAGTTTTTTTCTGCATATCTGATATTGAATGCTTTTTGTACTTGTTGGATAGATTTAAAGTCTGTAAATGCCATTTAATTACCTTGTTAAATTTATTCAGAGCTTGCGCGTGGGGTTGCCCTACAATCTCCAATAATCAGAGGTTTTTGCAAAACTCTAAATCTATTCGATATGAACGACAGGAATTCTGAGCAATAATATCATTATAATATCATCTCTGGTGTTAATCAAAAAAATTGTGAAACAGGTTTCAGCATTGTTGAAATAATTGGGTAACAGTTTGCAACCCATCACGTTTTAAAAAATATGAAAACAAGCCCAATCAAAAAACTTTTCCCACTCATTGCCCTATTATTGCCCCTTTACGCGCTTCATTCCCAAGCTGAAGTCGTACTTGATGGAACTTTAGGTGCGGCGGTTGCCCTAGAGGGTCCCCATTTTGACATTAATGCGGAACTGGGGCTGCAATATGGTGGTAATCTATTTCACAGTTTTAAATGGTTCAATTTGAATAAAGAAGAAACCGCGACTTTTTCAGGTTTCCAAGGTATCGAAAATATCATTACTCGTATCACAGGCGGTGAACATTCAATCATTGATGGTCAATTAATTTCTAATATCCCCCGGGCCAATTTATATCTTTTAAATCCAGACGGCTTTATTTTTGGACCCAATGCCAAACTTGATCTTCAAGGCTCCTTATATATCAGCACCGCCACCCAACTCCATTTAGGTGATGCTGGCACCTTTGAAACACGTTATCTCCAAAACAGTCTATTGCTCAGTGCGCCGCCTTCTGCCTATGGATTTTTAGATAAACCGGCTTCGATTGAAATCAAAGGTAGCCAATTGGCAACGCGAGACTATCAAACTTTATCAATCTTAGGGGGTGAAATTCATATCAATAGTGGACATTTAATAGCCACTTCCGGACGCATTAACCTAGCTGCGATAACGAAAGCGGAGCATTTGAGAAGTACAGTAACCGGTTTAGAACTGGATGCCAACGCCCAACTGGGCAAAATTGTTTTAGAAAATAATAGTAGCATTGATGTTGGTAAACTAGGTGCTGGTGATATTTATATCCAAGGGGGACAATTTTTCTTGGACTCAAGCAGCATTATCGCCAGCACGGAAATTGATAAAAATAGCGGTGTCATTGGCATTGATGTCAATGAACTGCATCTGAACGATGCCAATATAGATAGCCGCGCATTTGGACCAGGACAAGGTGGTCAAATCAACATTTCCGTGGCAGGAAAAACAACGTTAGAAGGCGGGAGTAATATTCAAACCACTTCAATGAGTAGTGATCCAGAAGCAGGTGATGCCGGCAATATCTTCATCACGAGCCAATATTTAGAGTTACTCAATAGCAATATTAGTACGGTGACTTTAGGAGCTGGACACGGCGGAAACATCACTCTTGAAGTTGAGTATCACCTCAATCTGATTGGTTCAAGCGATTTTCCGGCAGCGATTGCCGCTAGTTCAAAACCTAAAATAGAGCATATTGATGCAGGCGATGCGGGACGCATTTTTATCCGTGCGCGAAATTTAAGCTTAACCAACACTGCCAGTATTGATAATAGTACTACCGGCACTGGACAAGGCGGCAGTATAACCCTTGATATTCGTGACCATTTATACTTAAATAATAATACTTCCATTTCAGCCGACAGTTTGGGATTAGGCAATGCTGGTAATATTTATGTAAATACCACTACTTTAAGCATGGATCGGGGAACCATTTCCACTGCAACTGATAACGCTGATGGTGGAAATATTATTATCAATGCCCACACTCGCTTTTTGATGAACAATAGCTTTTTGAGTGCAACCGTCCAAGGTGGCATCGGAAATGGTGGAAATCTAGCTATAGGCAGTCCCCGTTTTTTTCGCTTGACTGATAGCAAAGTGATTGCCAATGCCATTGGTGGGCAAGGTGGCAATATTTTAATTATCACGGGTACCCCCAAAGATTTACAGGGTAGTTTAATAACCGCCTCATCAGATACCGGTTTGGAAGGAAAAGTTCAAATCAACAATATTTACAATGTTGATCTCAATACCTTACCCATCAGTTTTCTGGATGCCAACACGATAATTAAAAAACACTGTACAGCGCAAACAAACACACCCTCTAGCAGTTTTTTCATTAAAGGACGGGGTGGTTTACCCAATGCGCCTGATGACTTACAAACTTATCTCCCTCATGGCAAATAGAACTATGGGCGCGTTCCCATTTTCACGGTAATTTAGAAAAAGAGCGTATTTCTATTTTGCCGCTATAGTTTTTCAGGAAAATAAAAGTTATCAGACCTGCCAGGTTTTAAAAACCTGGCAGGTCTTAAAACCAAAATATTTATCTTAATATCTATATCAAAAACAAAGAACTACAAGGTATATTGGAGTTCTTCACTATAGCGTCAGAATTTTTAAAACAATTTCATGATGAACACAACCTAGAAAAACATGAATCCAGTTAATATATAATATTTTTGTACAGGGCATTTTTTTAAACTCAATGTTCAAGTTTTTATTTTGACAATAATATAGCATTTCCCGTTTGAATAAACGACATAACAAACCGTGAAGCGTTTTGGAAACCTTCCGTAAAGCATTTTGGAAACGCTATAACGGTTCAATTATTTTTCTGAATATACGACTAATGGGTCATTTTTGGACTTTTTTTTGAAACGCTGGTGAGCAAAGATGAAAGCACACCCGACATAAAATTCCAAATTTCAGCTGTTTGAAGTACATCTATAGATATTAGGTATGCAAATTGAAAAAAATAATTTTGGTGCTATTGATTTTTCCTATTCATCTCTATGCGGTAGATAGAAATCCCATAGAATTTGCTAATGCTGAACAAGAAAAACGTTTTTCTGAACTGATTGAAGAATTGCGTTGCGTTGTTTGTCAAAATCAATCGGTCGCTGATTCTAATGCCGAATTAGCTCAAGATGTACGTGATATAGTTCGCAATAAGATTCACGAAGGTCAAACAGATGAAGAAATCACCGATTTTATGGTAGAGCGTTATGGTGATTTTGTTTTGTATAATCCGCCGTTGAAACCAAAAACTTATGTATTATGGTTAGGACCCTTGGTGCTGGTGTTAATAGGTTTAATCGTACTGGTGTACTTTATCCGCCGCCATGCGCAAATCACCTCTACGCCGCCATCTTTAACTGAAGAAGAACGTCATAAAATCAAGCAAATGCTTGATAAGGAAAATTAAGAACATGATGATATTTTTGAGCATCGCCGCTGGGCTAATTGTACTTGCCCTTGCCTTTGTCGTGCCAACCCTGTGGCAAAAAAATTCAAAGGTAGGCGATATTGATCCTAACCGGATGAATATTGCTATTTACAAAGAACGTTTGGCTGAATTAGAGCAAGACAATCTGACTCCTGAACAACGGACACAGGCTCAGCAAGAGTTAGATAAAACGCTTGCACAAGATTTAGATGATACGACAAAACCGAGTATTCAGCCACCTGTACGTTGGGCAAGTATCGTTGTGGCAATTTGTCTTCCCGCTTTAACGATTGGATGGTATTGGAAATTAGGTACTTGGCACTTACTCGCGCCTGGACAATCCAGTGAAGCTCCCCAGGTAGCCCATCAACAAAAAGTGCCTTCTGATTTTGATGAAATGGTGAAAAAATTAGTCGTCCGTTTACAAGAACAGCCGGATGATGATAAAGGCTGGCGCATGTTAGCTCGTTCATACACTTTTCTTAAACGCTATAGTGATGCGGTGCATGCTTATAACAAATTGTTAGCCATAGTTGGCGAACAGGAGCCACAATTGCTAACCGATTTGGCATCCGTATTAGTTTTATCAAATGACGGTCAATTTTCAGGGCAACCTACGATCTTGCTAAAAAGGGTTTTAGAGTTAGAGCCTGATCATCAAGAAGCCCTCTGGTTATCAGGTTTAGCCGCCGTGCAAAAAGAAGAATATAATGCTGCTATTAGGCATTGGCAACGTCTTTTGCCACAAATTCCTTCAAGCGAACTTGAAACCCGGGAAATGTTAGAAACGCATATTGCAGAAGCGCGTCGGCAATTAGCTCAAAATGATATTGCAGCACAAGTTGTAGAACCAGCCCCGGCAATTATGCCGATTGATAAAAATGACGCTTCGTCTCCTTCCAATGTTACCCAAATTGAGGTGCATGTCAGTTTAGCACCAGCTTTACAAAAGCAAGTTAAATCTGGGGATAGCTTATTTATTTATGCGCGTGCAATAACAGGTTCGGCTATGCCATTAGCGATTATTAAAAAATCGGCTAGCGAATTACCCATCACAGTGGTGCTTGACGATAGTATGGCTATGATACCTTCTATGAAACTATCGCATTTTGAAGAAGTGATGATATTTGCCAGAATATCCAGTAGTGGTGCTGCTATGGTACAATCTGGCGATTTACAAGGGCAAATCAATTCTGTTATTTTTGCTCAACAGGATAAGGTAGCGGTAACAATTAATCAGGTTGTGCCGTAATTTTTATTGTATACTGCGTGTCCATCATACAATCCTGAAACAACTAAATCAGCTGATATTCTTCAGCGTGTCAAGGACCAAGGGCTTCATGCTGAGTTGATAGGTTTATAATTTTTTTAACTTAGGGCTCTGAGGTTTTAAAAACATCAGAGCTCTAAACCAAGCTAAACCCTAATTTTTTTGGGTATTATATTAACCAAAATTAAAAAATTATGCTCTTGACTGACGACATAAGTTATAGAGCAATTTGACTAAAATTATCTTTTGAAGATTTTCAAAGGGTAATCAGGCCATTGTTTTTTCAGCTTTTGGAAAATTTGTTTAACCTGTTCAGGATTTTTATAGCTTATGCCCTTGCCCTTTCTAGACCATCCTTTTCCAGACCATTCTTGGGGTGATTTTGGATTAAACACTAAACAAATGACATAGCTATGCTTCACTGTATTTGATGCGTTTGTCAGTTCTGGCTGTACTGAGGGGACGGTATTATCTAGATGTTCAGACAGCTTTTGGGATTGAGGGTTATTCTTGGCATCGTGCGTATCTATAACGTATTCTTCATCTATGTGTGCTAATCTTTTTTCGAGTTTTTCGGTTTCTTTCAAATCGCGCAGTTTACTGAAGTTTACTTCTTGATGTTGTTTGACTTCATAGTTATCTATTTTGGCTAAGACGGCTTCAAGTTTGCGAATTTCTTCACCAAAATCATTCAGTTCATCTAATGCCACATTCTGAGTTGTTTGTTCTATTTCCAGATTTTTCAAACGCTGTTCTAGGCTAATCTCTGTCATTATAATCATCCTATTGGGGATACGTCATTTTTATATTAAGTGTTGTTAATAATCACTTATTGTACAGTATAGTAGGGCCAATGCCATTAAGTTAAGCAGGGCGATAACAAAGGTTCGCCCCTACAACTTTTAAAAAACGGTGTTTCTGAATGTCATAAATTTCAAGTGCGTTCAGTATATATATAGACGTTCAGAAAAATAATTTCACAATGAGGGCGAACACGAGGGTGGGTTATTTTTGCTGCCCACTAGATCAAACAAGAAAGAAAACCCCCTTGCCCGCCCTACAAAAAAAACTCATTTAAAAAGTTAAATTTATGGTCACGCTGAGTATACCAGACAGATTTTTGGAAATTGTGTAGTGATCAGATTGATGTTGAACATAATGTAGGGTGGTATCAGCGACAGCGTATCCAGCTTCGATCAATTTATTTCAAAGCTAAAATTGTCAAATAAATAATATAAAAAGTGCAGACACACAGGTTTGCCCTTATGTTATATACTGTTGTATTATGGTTGCCCTCTTACTGAAAAATCAGGCTTAACTGAAGATAACGAATTTCTTTCCAAAACTTGAAAAGGGTAATTAGGCCACCGTTCTTGAAGTTGTTGCAGACATTGATAAGCTTGTTCATGATCATGATAACATTTACCCTTACCAGGTATATGCCATTCTTTTCCGGACCATTCCGGTGGTGACTGTGGATTAAACATTAAGCAAACTACATACCCATAAATATCATACCCATAGATATCAGATATACCTTTATTAAGTTTCGACACACAGTCTAAATGCTTGTTAGTTGTTTCCTTATCTTTTTTGTGGTTAGCTATTTCCTCATTATTTTTCAATACCAATGGGATTGTTATATTATCCATAGGTAATTTTGCATTGAGTTTGTGGATTTTTACATCCAATTCTTCCACATCATTGAGTACTTGGTTAAGACGATTTTGCTCAATTTCTAGTTCTTCTAAACGTTGTTTCAGTTCATGGTCTTGACTTTTCATTAAAAACCTCCTTTTATGCAGTCTTAGTGGCAATTTCCTGAAAGGGGAAAGCACTCATAAGGGAGTATTTTATGATTTGGTTAATCAAATGAGTAAAAACAATACCACATTATTATATACTACTAAGGAATGAGATTTTAAGAACTGAAAAAACTTTCAAGCCAAACCTGCCAGGTTTAAAAAACCTGGCAGGTTTAGTATTCGAGGTGGTAACTAAGTATTATTTTATCCACTCAAAAAAATTATTTAATGAAATGAATTTATTAAAAAACATTGAACACTTGCGTGATCTAGGAATTTTTACTGATATAGACATACATTTTGCTAAATTGATGCTTTCCCTATCAAATGATCTTGATGAAGCATCATTGCTAGGGGCGGTACTAGCTAGTTATTTCACGAATCTTGGCTCTTCTTGTGTGGATTTAAGTATATTAGCTAACCGTTCATTTCCATTACAAAGTGAACCAGGTATAAATAAGCTACCCTGTCCTACTTTATCTAATTGGCAAAGTTCATTACGAAATTGTCACATTGTTGGTTCACCTGGAGATTATACGCCATTAATTCTTGATACACACCGTTTATATCTCTATCGCTACTTTTATTATGAACAACAATTGGCTATACAAATTCGTTTACGCAGTAGCCAGCTATGTCGTGATGTCAACCATGATATCTTGGAAGAAGGCTTATCACGCTTGTTTCCTAGCCAGTCTGGTATCTCAATGGATCAACAAAAATATGCGGCGCAAACCGCAGTACAACGCCATTTTTGTATCATTTCAGGAGGTCCAGGCTCCGGTAAAACTTCTACCGTTATTAAAATTTTAGCATTATTACTTTCACAAGACCCAGATTTAAATATTGCTTTGGCTGCACCTACTGGCAAAGCGGCGATACGCTTACAGGAATCAATAATACAAACTTTGCCTCATTTAAATTGTACCCAAAAAATTAAATCGGCTATTCCACAAGAAACTTATACAATACACCGTCTACTGGGTAGCCGAACGAATTCACCCTATTTTCGCAGCCATGCGGGTAATCTTTTAGCATATCAGGTAGTAGTAGTAGATGAAGCTTCAATGGTTGATTTAGCCTTAATGACTAAATTAGCGCAAGCAATACCCAAATCCGCCCGTTGGATTTTATTAGGTGACAAAGATCAATTAGCTTCAGTAGAAGCAGGCACGGTGCTAGGTGATATTTGTGAGGCTAGTTTCCTGGATAAATATAAAGGACAAATCGAAAATAATAATGAACCTAACGAAGTTTCCCAATTCACAATGAAGCTAGCGGGAACGAAGTTTCCCAATCCCCTTCAAGATAACATCGCATTACTTGATAAAAGTTACCGGTTTGGGGAAAACAGTGGGATATGGAAATTAGCACAAGCTGTAAAGCAAGGGCAAAGTGAAAAGGTTTTGCGTATTCTTAATTCTAAAAATTATCCTGATGTGAATTGGCATCATTTAGGACTTTCAGAAGACTTGCCCTCGGTGTTGATAGAGCAAATTATGATTAATTTTTCTCGTTGTTTAGCAGAAAAATTACCTGTCAAAATACTACAACTATTTGAACAGTTTAGAATTTTATGCGCGACTCGTCGGGGTCCTTATGGTGTAGAAGCTATCAATCGCCAAATAGAAGACGAATTAAACAAGAAAGGAATAGTACGAGCAATTAGTCGTTGCTATCATGGACAGCCAATTATGATTACTCGCAATGATTACACCTTGAAACTATTTAATGGTGACATTGGCATCATACTCAGAAACCCAGTCAATCGTAATGAATTGCAAGCCTTTTTTCCATCACTAGAAGGGGAAATCCGCATATTTTGGCCCCATCGTTTACCTAAACATGAAACAGTTTATGCCATGACTATTCATAAAAGTCAAGGTTCAGAATTTGATAAAGTTTTGATCTTATTACCCCAGCAATTTTCCACATTATTGACTCGTGAGTTAGTCTATACAGGCATTACCCGTGCAAAGCAGCGCGTGGATATATGGGGAAATGAGCAAGTTTTTTCTTCTGCAATATCACAGAAAATCAATCGCTCATCCGGTTTGTGTGAGCAGTTAATGCCAATAATGAAAACAGAAGATGAAAATGGTGAAGACTTGTCCGAAAATAAGCCTTTGAATTTATTTTCGGACAAATCTCCCAGTAACACAGTTGCGGATTAGAAAAGAGTATAGCTTATAAAAATACGTCAACGAGCCGAACACATAATAAAATTGTTATTATGGTTTAAATTTTGCCTGTCAAAAATTTAATCTCGTTTATCATTTTTTTATAGTTTTATATAAAAAAACTTGACAAATGGTGTAGGATTGTCTATATAATTAGTTATAGTCCGAGCAGTCAATTTTTGCGGATTTTTGTAGGGACGAACCTGTGTGTTCGCCCTGAGGATCCTGAGCTATGAAAGCCAGGGCAGACACATAGGTCTGCCCCTACGAAAATCCGAAAAATTGACAAATTGGAGTATACACATTCGTTTTTTAACTTTGCAGAATTTCAGTGCATAATCAAAGGAGAATTTTGATGAATAAATTAAAAATACTTCTGAGTGCCTACTTTCTTACCACCCTGTTGGGAACTAGCATTGTTATAGCTGGTGATACCCAATCTGTCAATATTAAAAGCGGCTTGACAAAGGGTGTGCTTTATCAGCCAATAATACCAAACGCACCGTTGCGAAGAAGGGAGGCTGGTTTAGTATATAACGAAGGCGGTAGTGTAAATCGTGGTGTGAGTAGAGGCGTATCTCGTGGTGTGAGCAGAGGTGTATCTCGTGGTGTGAGCAGGGGTGTATCTCGTGGTGTGAGCAGGGGTGTATCTCGTGGTGTGAGCAGAGGCGTATCTCGTGGTGTGAGCAGAGGCGTGTCCGATAAGGAAATAGAATCGGTAAACCCGCAGGGAATTTCATCAGTGGTCAATACAATAATACCATTGCCGAAAATCATGGCACCGCTTGTACCACAGCACACCGGTTTGACTGTCACGACACAGCCCACCTTTTATTGGTATATATCAGAACCCTGGTCTGCTCATTTTGAGTTTACCTTAAACGAAGTGGGAACGATTGAGCCTGTTTTAGAACTCACTATTGGGTTGCCATTTGACCGTGATACACATATGGCTGGCATGCATCATTTACGATTAGCAGATTATAATGTTCATCTCAATCCAAAAAAAGAGTATGAATGGTTTATTGTCATTGTACCGGATCCAGAACAGCGTTCAAGTGATTGGCTAGCGAGTGGTACAGTTCGCTATATTAAACCTTCGGAAAAGCTAGTTAAGCAACTAAGCCGAACACCGAAAAAACAATGGTACAAAGTCTATGCTAAGGAGGGCATTTGGTATGATGCCATGGAAAACCTCTGTATCCAAATTGAAAAACAACCCTCTAACCAGGTACTCCGGATGCATAGAGCTTCTTTAAGTAAACAAGTAGCGATGCCTAATGTGGCACGTTATGATCAAGTCAATTAGCAAAACCACTTCAAAACAAAAAAACAACTGAAAGCCTCAAGTCGTTTGACTTGGGGCTTTTTTTATGGGAACTAATGAGTGGAACGATAGCAATGTTGATGATTTGATGAGATTTCAATAAAGGGATTGTTTATGGCGTTAATCTGTTATACTGAATATCAGATTAAAGAGGTAGAACGGTTATCATCGACGCAAAGCCCTTATGAGATACCTCCAAATATAGGTTCCAATGCTAGCGAGCGCAGGGTGGGTAGAGCTATGTTGCACCCACCATCATCTATCTTTCAAGTTTATAAATCCGATTTTCTCCAAAAATCTTATTTTTTTCACGGGTTTCATTTTCGCTCTTATCAAACTTTACATTTTAAAACATTTCAATTAACATTTTACTGCTTTTCAGATAAACAATTGAACCTAATGGTTAGTTTGTGTTTCACGGAAACTAAATTTTTTTCAAGGATGATAAGAATTTATTTTTTTGAACGTCTTCTATAGAGGAGAAATAATGCCAACATTACTTTTAAAAGAAGGCTTTAAGTTTTTCTTTTATGCCAATGAACATGAACCAAAACATATCCATGTTATGAAATGTTCCGATTTTGCGAAAATTGAATTATCTACTTTAGAAGTCGTGTATAATTATTTAAAGCCTAAAGAACTCAAGAAAGCACTTGAAATTACTGAAATTTATCAAGATGAATTTGTAAGGAGGTGGAATGAATTTTTTAAAGGGTAAAATGATTCATTTTGACGATCACTATCTTCACGTTGAACTGGAAGATGAAAGAATCATCTCAACGCCAATGGCATGGTATAAAGAGTTACAACAAGCTTCTCTTAATCAACTATCCAATTATCGATTTATTTGTCATGGTAGTGGGATTGAATGGGAAGAGCTTGATTATCATTTGAGTATTGAAAGTATGATGATTGTTACTTCATTAGAAAAAGCGGCTTAAATACAGCCTGCATTAATGACCAACTTGATTTTTTGGTTAAATACAGGGAAAACACGCAGGTTTGCCCCTACGAATAATGTGCTGATAGCCATCTGGAAACGCTATATACTGAATATCAGATTAAAGAGGTTGAACAGTTATCATTAACGCAAAACCCTCATGAAATAATTCTGTATTCTACTTTAGATAGAGTTAGTTAGATAATTTTCAAGCAAGTTGTGTGCAATGTATAATCCTGTTCAAAAATAGTCTGAATCAGGATTTTAGGATTTTCAGGATGAGTAGCGTGGTTTGGTTTTTATCCGGTTAATCCTTAAATCCTGTACGCAGAATAATTGGAATAATTTGGTTCAAAGTAAAAATAATATGGTATAATAATGCCTATCAGAAATAGAAGTTAATCAATTAATGTTACTCTGATCCCATTATTTCACCTAAAATTCATCCTGTCTATCCGTAAAGAAGTGTAATCTTGTTCAAAAAAAAAGTAAATTAACATAATAATGATAGAAATACGTGAGTATATTACACCAGAAGCTTCAGGATTTGGATAAATTTTTTCATGTTTTGTTGAGAATCAGTAGAAATCAGATTTTTTCCAAAAATCGGATTTCTTATAATGTTCAGATTGGAAAGACGTTTGTGTCAAGATAAATTAATAACCCATGCTAAAAATTTTTCTATACATTTTTTTATTTATATTCGCTCCGATTTCAATAGCGAAACAGACACCTTATGTTTTTGGAGTTCATCCTTATCTAACAGCCAAAGAGCTTTTAGAGCGATTTAGCCCACTGCTTAATTATCTGTCTAATAAACTCGACAAGCCCGTGATTTTACGAGTGGCTAAAACTTACAAAAGTCATATTGAACTCGTCGGTAAAAATAAAGTAGATATTGCTTATATGGGACCCGCACCTTATGTTAAACTGGTCAAAAACTACGGACATAAACCCCTACTCGCAAAAATTCAAGTGTTGGGCAAATCCACTTTCCGCGGTGCTATTATTGTCGCTCAAAATAGCCCCATTAAAACTTTGGCGGATTTGCGAGGAAAAGGCTTTGCTTTTGGTTCTCCAAATTCTACCATGAGTCATTTTGTTCCTCGCTTTATTTTATGGAAAGCGGGCATTACGGTGCCGCAACTCAGTCATTATAAATTTATAAAAAACCATGAAAATGTCGTTTTGGGTGTATTGCTCGGTGAATTTGAAGCGGGGGCTATAAAAAAAGATATTTTTAACCGATACGCACAAACCGGCATCAAAGTATTAACGTGGACACCTCCTATTACAGTGCATGTCTTTGTCGCAACTCAGCGTTTTCCCTCACAAAAGCTTGATAAATTGCGAACGCTTTTTTTAAATATCAACGCGAACTCCAATGGTGAAACTATTTTAACGTCAATCAAAAGTTCTATTACTGGAGTGACAAAGGCAAAAGATAAAGATTATGACAAATTACGGCATATTTTACAAACTGTTGAACAGTTAGCCCACAAAAAGAAATCGCAGAAGAAACCAAACATTTTTGATTCAGGGCAACCATAAAGAAGGGCAACCACTAATGGAGTAGAACCCAAAATGTCCAAACAAAATATCTCACCACAACAAGGGCGTTTATTTTTTTTATTTATCTTGATTTTACTCAGTTTTTTTGTTTTTGCAACTTGGTTGATTGCATCTCAGCAACGCAATTTACTACTGGATAATGAAAAACAACGTGATAATCTAGAATTTGATTTAATAGGCGAATTTATTTCGGAGTCATTTTTGAAAAATGACTATGCAGTGGTGCAGCAATTTCTAAAGGATTGGTCCGAAAAACGTGAGCATATTGTGGCTTTGACAGCCACCGCAAAAAATGGCTTTCAGTTTTTGAACTACACCCGCCCAAATCCTGCTAAAAAAACTCATTCGCTTAAGCGTCGCGTATTATTTTCACAAGGTAACTATCTTGATTTAGAGATAATAGATGATAGTGCGTCAATAGAAAAAATCATCAAAAAGTTAAATTGGCAACTGTTGCTCATTTTTTCAATTATTATGGCATTGCTCGGTTTCATTTTGTGGATAACGCTCACTAAGATCGCACTCATTCCTTTGGAAAGAGAGATTAACAAGCGTACTGAAGAAATTCGGCAACACCGTGATCATTTAGAGCAACTGGTATTTGAGCGTACTCAAGAATTAGAAACAGCTAAAGAAGTTGCCGAATTCGCCAGCCGTGCTAAAAGTGATTTTCTGTCTAATATGAGCCATGAACTGCGAACCCCCCTTAATGGCATTTTGGGATATGCCCAAATTCTTAGGCGAGATAAAGAATTAAGCACTCAGCAATCTGATGGCTTGAACATTATCCAACAAAGCGGTCAACATTTATTAACCCTCATTAATGATATTTTAGATCTGTCCAAAATTGAGGCGCGTAAAATGGAACTCTATGCCACTGCATTTCATTTGCCTAATTTTTTAGAGAGTCTTGCTGGCATCATCAATATGCGGGCACAAGAAAAAGAAACGACTTTTGTCTATGAACATAATAATTCTTTGCCATCTGGAGTAGAAGCCGATGAAAAGCGGCTACGGCAAGTTTTAATCAACCTATTAGGCAATGCCGTTAAATTTACTGATCAAGGTACGGTTACGCTCCAAGTCAGTGTGTTAAACGACACCCCCCCAAGCCCCAAACAAATCCGTTTTGAAATCATAGATACAGGCGTAGGAATGACTCCAGAGCAACTAGAAAAAATATTCTTGCCTTTTGAGCAAGTTGGAGATACTGAACGTCGTGCAACTGGTACCGGTTTAGGCTTGGCGATTAGTCGGCAATTAGTTGAATTGATGAATAGTCAACTACAGGTTAAAAGCGAATTGGAAAAAGGGAGTACTTTTTGGTTTGATTTAACCTTGCCAGTGGTGACAGCAAAGACTGAATTAAAATCAGCCAAAACGGATAAAATTATGGGTTACAAAGGAAAACGGCGGAAAATGTTAGTGGTAGATGACAAACACGAAAACCGTTTAGTATTACACGGTATGCTTGAACCGCTTGGATTTGAAGTGATAGAAGCCGTGAATGGTAAAGAAGAAGTTGAAAAAGCCAAAGAAATTAAACCTGATATTATTTTGACAGACTTGGTAATGCCTGTCATGACGGGATTTGAAGCCGTACAAAAGATAAGGCAAATACCTGAATTAAAAGGGATTATCATTATTGCGGTATCAGCCAGTGTTTTTGAAGCCGATCAAGAGAAATGCAAAATAGTCGGGTTTAATAGCTTTCTGCCTAAACCAATAGAAGTTGATAAACTCTTTGGCTTGATGGAGAAACTCTTGAAATTGGAATGGATTTATGAAGAAAGTAAAACGATTGAAAAAAATAGTGAAGAAGGGCAACTTGTGCCACCGCCCCCCGAAGAAATAGCGAACTTGTTTGAATTGGCAATGGATGGAGATATGCGTGGCATTCGGAAACGGGCATCTCTTATGGAACAAACACCAGAATTGATCCCATTTGCTCGCAAACTACAAAAATTAGCGAAAAGTTTTCAAGAAAAACAAATTTTGGCACTCATTGAAGAATTTAAAGAGAAAAATAAGTGAATATCGCATCAGAAAATATGGCTACTTTTGGAGACTATCTCATTTTAATTGTTGATGACAATCCTTCTAATTTAAGCGTACTTGTAGACTATTTAGAGGGTTGTGGCTTTACAACGCGAGTGGCAACTAATGGTGATTTAACATTGCAACGGGCGCAGCGTATCCAACCGGCACTTATCTTATTGGATGTGATGATGCCACCTGGTATAGATGGCTTTGAAACTTGTCGCCGCTTAAAAGCAGATGAAAAGACGAAAGACATTCCTGTTATTTTTATGACGGCTTTAAGCAGTACTGAAGATAAGGTTAAAGGCTTTGCCGTCGGTGGAGTAGATTACATCACCAAACCCATCCAGCACGAAGAGGTATTGGCGCGTGTCACCACACATTTACGCATTCGAGATTTAACAATTCACTTGAATGCCAAAGTGGAAGAATTAACACAAACCCGCCAAGAATTGATACAAAGTGAAAAAATGGCTTCGCTTGGGCGATTGGTTGCAGGCTTTGCCCATGAACTGAATACACCGCTTGGTGTCGCCATTGGCAGTGCATCCACTTTACAAAGTGAAGCAAAAAAAATTAATAACATAATGGAACAAGAAGAAGTCGATGTGGATGAATTGTTGTCGGCGTTGGATGTTATTGATAAAGGCTTCAATTTAACGTTATCCAATTTAGAACGAGCCGCTAACTTAGTCAGCAGTTTCAAGCGTACTGCCGTGGACCAAACCTCTGATAATGTGTTGTCATTTTATGTTAAAGAAGTGATTAACGACACGATTAACACGTTACATAATCGCTTCAAAAAGACCAACATTGAAATTTTGGTGGATTGTCCACAAGACTTGAAGGTAATAAGTTTGCCAGGTGCCTTAGAACAGATCCTGACTAACTTGCTGATGAATAGCCTCATACACGGTTTTAATGAAGGCAAAAATGCAGGGATTATTAAAATTAAAGCCCAACTTAACAAAGAGTTTTTACATTTAGAGTATTCTGGCAACGGCATAGGCATTGCACCTGAAAATCTGGAAAAAATATTTGAGCCATTTTTTACCACCCACCGGGCTCACGGTGGTAGTGGGTTAGGAATGTATATTTGCTATAATCTTGTTACCAGCCAATTGCATGGTACAATCAATTGCAAAAGTGCCATTGGTAAAGGTGTTCTATTTAAAATTGATTTTCCAGTCGTTTTGACAACTGATAATTGATAATATTTATGAGCCTTAGAATAAATTATAAGGTTCATAATGTGTGCATAGCTTACGAAACCAAAAAAGCCTTCTTAGCAAGACTTTGCAAGATATCTTCAACCTGATCAGCAATATACTGATGTAATTCTTCTGCATTGATATCTATCGGCATTTGCTTCTCTTCACCTTTATACAAAAGGACATCCCCATTTTCAATACTTTTTTGCAGAATCTTAATCAGATCCGCCTCTTCATGTTTTCCATCTAAGTGTCTCAAAATGAGACGAGTCGAAAAATTCAACGTAAACACTTCGCACCGTAAATTAGTCACCGATTTACCTTGCTCGCTTTGCAAACGTGCTATTGGACTCGCTATCGGACGCGTACTGATATTTAATGTCAATTGCGGTGGGTAAAGAGATAATTCAACAATTTTTTTCAGGTAAAACTCTAACAGTAGCGTTTTGACTTCATTAATATTTTCTGGTGAGAGAATATTTTGATAAGCTGCTCTATCTGTCAACGTGAGCAATTTATAAACGCGCTGCATCAAACGCTCAAAAGACAAACTTTGAGGCCAAACTTCGCCTAAACATAAACACACGGCTTTGAGAAGGGGTGAACCAACAGAAAGTACTGCTTGTCCAGCCAGATTTTCAAATTTTTCTAATTTCCCCATTTTCAACTTTTCTGAATCCCAAGGAGTCTGGGAAACGGCTGTTTTAAGGGGAGCGGCAATATAAAAATCGCTAATCTTATCAGGAACTAAGTTATAGTTGAGGGAAATAGATTGATGGCATAATAACGTCTCCCGAAAAGCATTATTGCGCAAAAAATCCATATACTGTTCTTTTTCAACCAAGCTCGGTGCCAAATCTTTCGTTTGTTGCGAAAAAAAGTGTTCCGTGGAGACGAAAGGATTTCTCACATCCGTCACATATTGTAAGCCCTCTTGATTTGCCCTCGCCATAAATTCATGGAAATAAATGGTTTCGTTATGCTCTTCCAAATATTCATGGAAAAGATAATTTTCATTTAACTGAGCAATATGTTGTAATTCCTTTTTCAGCGACAAACTATAAGCATCAAATTTATCTTTGATGGCATCAAGGAAAAATTTGAGCAATATTTTAGCCTGCGCCAGTTTTTCTTTGGAATCACTCACATTTCGTGTGTGATATAAAAGCATTTCCCGTAGCGTATGATCACTATGCCAACCTGGATAAATATTATAGCTCACATAAGCGACACCATTAGGCTGTAAATAATGGCGACAAACTTGTAGAATTTTATCGCGTACCACAGGTGGCACCCAAGAGTAAACGCCATGTGCCACAATATAATCAAACAAACCGAGGTGAGTAGAAATATCCAAAATATCCATTTTTTCAAGACGGATATTTTGCAATCCCAGTAAACGGATATTATTTTGCCCCTCCTTGATTTGTAGTAGCGAATTATCGATACCGATAAATTCCCCATTTGGGATAGCTTGCGCCATTGCAAGCGTATTAATACCGCTCGCGCACCCTAATTCCAATACCCGACAAGTTTCAACGGGCGGCGGCGACATACCAAATAATGTGGCAAGTGTTGCCAAATAGTCAGGTTGAGTCTGTTTATAAATGTGTTTTGTATAAGGAATTTCATCATAATGGGTTGTTTTCATATTTTTTCGTTAAAAATTCATTTTAAACAGGGAAAAGGACGACGGTTTTTATTCTAACACAATTCGTACTTTGTTCATTTCCTGCCCTTTTGCTAATTTTAAGAGATAATCATTAAAGCGTTTTTGCATTTCTTTTATTGTCATGGGTGAGCCGTCTGCTTGCAATGCTTTTTGTAATTTTTCTAGTTTGACAGTGACTTTAGTTAACCCTGATAAGCCTTCTTGTACTGCTTTAATAAAGGTGTGGGTGATATTATCGGGTAAAGTGCGGTGTGTGACAAAAGTTTCTAATTGGATGCGGGTGGCGGCGGCGAGTAATTCTCGCTGTGGGGCAGCATTCTCTAGTTCGGTTAATAGGGTTTGTGTCCATTGCTGATAAAGGTGTTCTAAGGATCGGCTGAGTTGGGTAAGTGTTGAGTGTGCGATTATTTGTTCTTTGATGGGTATATAGCCACAGTGGGGGCAAATTATTTGTGTTGTTAGATCATTTTCAGTGAGGGCATGACAGGTGCGTAACTGAGTGAGGCGATTTTCAAAATGGGTTAATTGTTGACGAGGGAGCAGGGCGATTTGGGTTAATTTTTTTAAGTTTAACAGGCGGTTATCGTGTAATAATTGTTGTTTAAGCGGATCATCTTGCACGCCTAAACGCGCTTGTTGGTGTAAATAGAGGTAGGTTTTAATATAGGTAGTTTGTAAAGTTTTCAATTGTTGTTGAGCGTGGTAACTAAAGCCGGGGTTATTGCGTTGCCGTACATCGCTTAATTGGGATAATAAGGTTTCGCGCATTTGCTGCAAGTCTTTATGCCAATTTTGTTGAGGTGGTAAGCTGGCTTCTGCGGCTGTTAAGTAAGCGACAGGTTGGCTTAAGTCGGTTAAGACGGTTTGTAGATAAGTGACATTTTGTAATATTTTGAGACCACTCCATTGTGCGGTAATTTCGCCGGCTGTGTAGCGAAAGTTCTTAAATTTCAATGGGGTAGAGTAGGATTGGAGTGATTCTAAAAAGGTTTTAGTTTGTGCCAAGCTATCCCGATAGTACTTTATTTCAATATGACTGAGTACCGGTT
This sequence comes from Gammaproteobacteria bacterium, assembly GCA_003645255.1. Classification (GTDB taxonomy): domain Bacteria; phylum Pseudomonadota; class Gammaproteobacteria; order Beggiatoales; family Beggiatoaceae; genus QNES01. The sequence continues at coordinate 31,084 of QNES01000001.1, read as the reverse complement.
TTCCCCAAAAGATGAATCCGCGGCTGATACTTGGTTGCGCTCGTACCAGAATGTTAAGCGTTTCATTCACTTTATGTTGTAATTGTTGTACTGCGGCGGGTTCTTTTTTCGTTAATGCGATTTCTAAATGATTGGGTAAGGCTAATAATTCAAAGAGTGCTTTTAATGCAGGTAAATTAAATGCTTTGGGGCGCTCTAAGTATTTAAATGTCAGTAAATCCTTGATAGGTGTGGCAGCAAGAGGTGTAAGCTGAGTTGCATCATAAGATTGCCCTGATGTGACTAATACTAGCTCGCCGGTAGAAACCAGAGCGGCAATTAATATCATGACTAATTCTGGTTCTAAATGGTAAGTGGTGGGGGCAAAGTAACCTTCTGAGAATAATTCTGTTTGATTCAGCACCTGCCCAGTTGGTTTTTTATATAATTGTTTGCGGATTGCTTGAGCATATTTGGAACGAGAAGGCGCAAGTTGTTCTCCTTCTAATAAGTTTAAAGCGGCTAAGATTTCTTGCGCTTGTTGACTACGTTTTTGGTTCGCTATACCTCGTAAGGCTTCCTGGGCAGTTTGTGCTAGATTTTCATAGCTAATTAGAATGGAAAAAATAGGATATTCTGGTGCCAATTCTGAGAAATATTGCTCCAAACAAACATCAGCGACTAAATCAATTAAATCACGGAAATTTGCTAATAGTAAAGGATGCGGATTGAAAAGGGCGGGATCTTGAGTGACGCGAAAATCGTTTTTTTTCACTTCTGCCAACCAGTCTAATAATAATTGTGTTCGCCCTTGATAGGTGACTTCAAAAGCAGTGGGTTTATGTTCTTGTAACCATTGCAATAGTTCGCGCAAATAAATTTGTGATTTTGCTTCATAGACGGATTTTGGTTGCCCCGATGAACTAGAAACTAAGTCTATTGCTGCACTGTAGAGACGAAGAATTCGATTGAAGATTTCATCTGTTTTAGTGAGCCGAAAAAAGACTTCTTTTTTAGAACTGATAACGGGTAATTGATGACTGATCACTGAACACTGATAAGGGGGTAGGAAATAGAGTAGAAAACCTTCGTCGGCGGTGGAAAAGGCACTGGTTGTCTTATCGGGTAGTCCAAATACTAAATAGCCTTGGCGCGTTACTTTATGGGAACGCCATTCTAATTCATACATCCAGCTAAAACTTTGGCTTTTTCCAGATGGTATATCAGAGACTTCCATAACTTGTTTGAGGGCAGCATAGTAGTCGCGATCTAATTGATGAATGTCTAAGCTTTCTGCCCGCTTTTCAATCAGGGCATCAAAATCATAATTCTTTTTAAAATCAATATAATACTGTCCATTTTCGGCATTATGCGAAATAAATTGACGATTAACGGTTTTCAGTATTTCTCGTAATACCGTTTCAACTAAGGAGAGTAAATTTTCCGCGGGGTTGCCATCCAATGTTTCAATGTCTGCTTGAGATAAACATAAACTATCTCGTAGTTCTTGTGCGGTGACTCCCACAGGCGCATCAATATCATGGGTACTTAAACGATGAACTGATAAGCCTCGAATAATTCGCAATGCCATTGGTTTATAAGCGGGGCGCGTCAAAGCTTGTTGAATCCGACTTTCTAACACCTGACTACATTCAATCACTTCACGCACTTCAGGAATGGCACGAAAAGAGGGATTTTCTCGCAAGGTTTGCCAATAACTATCGTAAGCCAGTAAACCCGGATAGGTGTCTGGAAGCGATAAAGCCATTTTCAATTGTATCTCTCGCGCCAGCGTTTTTAAGATTTCGCGTTTTTCAATAATGGTGATACGTTCAAAAGTCTCAATATAATCGGGATGCACTGGAAACAGGGAAACAAATTCTGCCATGCGTTCTATCATATTGCCATAATTGGGCGCAAAGCGACTTAAATAATTTTCAATGCTTGATTTTTGAGAAGGCGTTTTTTTCAGTAAGCGTTCTGCGACGACAAATTTAATATCTTTGCGAGTAATGAGTATTTGTTCAAAACGATCCTTAACGCGCCGCAAAATATTGGCTACAAATTCAAATCGTTGATTATTAAAAATAGTTTCTTGTAGCCCGGCGATAAAACGAAAGCGTAAATTTTTGCAAACTTCGCCTATTTCACGTAAAAAATTCAAATCCAGTATTAAAGCTTGATCAGTACGCGCCCTGAGATAATCAAGCAGTTCATCGACAACAATGAGTAAGCCTTTTCCTGGATAACGCGCTTCAAAAGCCGCCATCATGTCTTCAAAAGCCCCCTTATTATTTGTCACGCTGCCGATGCTAGGGAATTTAAAATGCACCCCAATTTTTTCTAAATAAGTTTCTAATTCTTTAGTTAGAATATCGCGTAACGATTGAGTGGTTGCCCCTATTTCGGTGCGTAATACTTGAAATTGCCCGGCAATATTTTGTGCCGCTTTTGCAACTTTAGGATGCTTCAAGTCATCAACTAATTCGGCATATTCAGCGATACCAGAAATAACAGCCATCAGATGGGATTTACCGGTGCCATAGTTACCGACAATAAGTAAACCTTTATTATCACTGAGATTATTAAACTGCAACTGAACAAGGGCTAAATTAATTAATCGCTCTGCCATTTCGTTAGAAATCACATAGCTTGATACTAATTGTTTTGCCCTGGCGATTACATCAGCATCCTTAATTTCTATGACAGATTCTAAAGATTCAAATTGGATTAATTCGGAATAGTGCATTTCAGTTATCAGTTTCACGCAAACGTTTTTGCGGCTGCAAAAACGTTTGCGTGAAAATCAGTTATTCGTAGATCAGAAATCCTATTTTTTGCAAAAAAATGATCTATCCAGCTATTTGAGGGCGCAAATGATGCTTTAAAGACAAAAAACAAGCAAAATCTAATACTTCCTTGGCAACGTTATCCGGTAAATGCTTGATAACGGCGACGGTTTGTTCAGCAATGGGAACCCATTCCTGCGTTTCTGCTTGCCAAACCACCATAAATTCTTCAGAATTGAGGGCAAAAACATCTTTTGGTAAATGGGATGATCTTCCAAATGATAAATCCATAGACAAGTATCTAGGGTTAATAACAGTGTTGAGAAATCTATTACTATCTTATACTATGTGATATTATTTGATACGTATCCATAAGAGTCCACAAAAATATTTAGTTGACATATCAGTATTATCTACTTATTATAAATATATATATTTTGTGTGATTTTGGTAATTCGACAAATATTTAGTTGACATGATTATCAATTTATAATTTATAAAAAATAAGCACCAATTATCAATAGATCAAAACCATGAGCCAAAAAGCGAGAAAATCTAAACAAAGTACGAGCGAAGTACCAATTAGCACTTATCAAACTCGTCTGAAGAACCAGCCAGATACGGTTTTGGAAGCGTTGGACGATTGCGCTGAGCTACTTTCACGAGTAGAACGTCAACTTTTTGCCCAGAGTCAAAAGGTGGGCACATTCAAAGGAAAAGTTTTTAATCAAATTAAATTGTTTTTCTTGTCTTTTTTTGGTATTTTGTCTAGGCACTTCAATTCTATTAATTTTGCCCTTTAAAAAATGTGACAGGTCTAATTGAATATCAACATTGTAATTATTAATTCCAATTTTGCCCTCAGTATTTGCCCTCATTATACGATTGCAAATTCAGTAAATGCCTCATAATCAATTGGGGGCTAAAAGCTAAAGTTCGCTCAAGCCAATTTTCTCAATTGACCTGGTGGATTTGCTTTTGTCTCAAAAAGACGTTGCTATTAAATTCGTTGCAAATAATTTGTATGTGTTGAAGAGCCGGTATGGGTGGCGTTTTTTGAAAATATCTGCCATGTGCATACCAATGTCTGAACTTAAAATAACCCTTTAAGATAGACACCTTTTTAGAAAAGCTTGGGTGATTATCCTGAAAAAAGGACTTGACTTCATCCAAAATATCATCTAAAGGCACTTTGCGACAAACTTTCTCAAGTGGTTTGTTGTATTCTTTTATGCGTTCCCTAAAACGTTTGCACAATGATAAATAGTTTTTGGATAAATCATCTTTCTTTTTCTGACTGATGGTGTAGTTATAGTCTTGTTTAATTTCTGCCTCTAACTTTGTCAACAGTTTAAACACCGTATCCAATTCTAAATCATCTATTATCAACCTTTTTTCTTGGAGAATTTGCGGTTCAGTCAAAAACTCAAAGTAATCATTATCTAATTCCTTAATGATTTGCTGCAAAAATAGAAAATGCTGGATAATCGAATCACAAGATAAAAATGTCATAAAAAACTCTCAACAAATTCCGTGACGATTTGCTCAAAAGTCTCTTGATTAAACTCGTAGGTTGGGCTTTTTTCTAAACCATACCGTTCCGTCAAGATCCATTCACCCTCTTTTTCCATGAGTAGGATCATGATTCGACGCAATCCTAGCAGCATATCAATTCTTCCATAAGCGCCAACAACCTCTAAATCCACCGATTCCAATTTAATCGTTGCTCCGTTAAAAAATTCAATCGTCAAATTGTTCTGTTCTTCCGGACCACCGGTCGGAGAAACACCGTTCATGGGAAGACTATCTTCTTGATAACGCAATAAGCCATCGGACTCTAAAGGCAAGAGCCATTGTTTGATTTGACGGTAAAGTTCATGAACCTCTTTTTTCCAATTTTCCCGATGACAATGGGTTTCTTTCTGAAAATTGATCCACAGCTGTTTTTTCGCACGGGCAACTTCTGCTAAATGACTTGACATGATATTTATCCTAGAAAAGGGGTCAGGCTCTAATTTTTAGAAACGATGATATAATTTATTTATTTTGAAAGGTGAAAACCAAGTAAGTCGGGTTAGCTAACCTGACCTACCATACTATTTCGTCAGGTAAATGTCGGGTTACTAACCCGACCTACCATACTACCATACTTCCTTTACATAGACCCCTATCGGCCTTAGAATAAATTTTAAGGCAGATGATGTGTGCATAACATAGCTTTGCTAAAGTGGGAAACTGCAAAATAGGATTTCATTCAGCCACTAATTAAGACGTTGGCGTATATCAGCCAACAGCCCTTTACTCGCCGCTTCTACCAAATCAAGTACATATTCAAAGCCTTTTTCTCCCCCAAAATAAGGATCAGGTACTTCTGGCACCTTTAAATGGGGTGCAAAGTCAAGGAATAAACGCAGTTTATGCGCCTGATCTTGCGGACAAATTGCTTGCAAATGCTTATAATTATCTTTGTCCATTGCTAATACATAATCAAATTGGACAAAGTCATCCTTTTTAACCTGGCGAGCCCGTAGTTCGTTTAAATCAACACCGCGTTTAAAAGCAGCCTCTTGTGAACGTAAATCAGGTGGTTCACCAATATGGTAGGCATGTGTACCAGCAGAATCAATGTCAATTTGCTCACGAAGTCCCTCTTTTTCGACCAAATCGGTCAATACCCCATCGGCAGTGGGGGAACGGCATATATTGCCCATACAAACTAATAGTACTTTAACCATGGCGAGTTTTCTTTAACTTTTCAATCTCTTCAAGTGTTAAATGGCGAGCTTCATCAGACAGCATAACCGGAATGTCATCACGAATAGGATAAGCCAGCCGTGAACCAGTACAAAGTAATTCCTGATTATCTTTATCGTAAATCAGGGGACCTTTAGTCACCGGGCAAACTAAAATATCAAGCAATCTTTTGTCCATTTTCGATTCCTTTAAGTTTTTGCAATAAAGAGTCAGCAAATATTTTGGGTAAACGGGCTTCAATTGGCAAATACCAATGTTGGATACCTGCAAAATGCACACATTTAACAGCATCTTTTTCAGTCATAATCACCGGCAAGTTATCCTGAAACTGAATATCTGTTTGGCTATAATAATGATGATCGGGAAATTCGTGAATAAGCAGTTTTAACCCACTATTACGTAATCGGGTAAAAAATTTTGCCGGATGACCAATGCCGGCAACCGCATGTACCGTCTGACCCCGAAAAACAGCCAAAGGTTTTGAAATATTTTCATCCATCACATGCCGTAAAGGTTTGAGATCATATTGCATGGAAAACTCATTGCGAAGGGCAGCCCCTTTAGTCACAAGAAAATCTATTTTTTTTAGGTAGCTCACCGGTTCGCGCAAAGGTCCTGTGGGTAAACAACGCCTATTTCCATAGCGGCGAACATCATCAAGCACCGCAATCCCTAAATCACGGTACAGAGCATAATGTTGTAAGCCATCATCACTGATAATTAGGTTACAGTCATTATTTTCTAATAGGTTTTGCACCGCTTTAATGCGCTTAGGTGCCACAACAACTGGACAACCACAGTGTCGTGCCAATAAGACCGGTTCATCACCCACTATGTGTGGATCACTATTGGGATACACCGGTTGTGGCCATTTTATAGCACGTCCACCATAGCCGCGACTGACAATACCGGGCTTAAAACCTTGTTTTTTAAAAAACTGTGCCAGCCAAATGACTAAGGGGGTTTTACCTGTCCCGCCGACGGTAATATTGCCGACGACAATAACCGGCACCGGCACCCGATGGCTGGTTAATAAGCCATGTTTATAAGCTAGTCTGCGAATCCGCACGACAGCACAAAATAACCAAGCGACTGGAGCCAGTGCTAATCCTAATGGGTGTTTTCCGTACCAAATATTATTGAATTTCATTCTTGATCAGGTCGTTGTTGCGCTTCAAAACTTAATCGGGCAAATCCTAAATCGCGTATCGCTTCCATCGCTTTCAAGACTGCATAATGCGGTGCGTTTTCATCAGCACTGATCACCAACGGAGGATTTTCCTTGTTCCCAGCCGCTTTTTTCAAAGCCTGTTTAAGCGTATCTAATTGAGAATTAATTAAACGATGGTCCATATCATTAATAGCATACTTTCCTTGTTCATCAACGATAATTCTAATGAGTTCCATTTGTGGCGTAGTAGGGCTTTCCCCTTTTGCTTCGGGCAAATCAATATTAAGTTGTGACTCCTTATTAAAAGTGGTAGTCATCATAAAAAAAATCAATAATAAAAAAACGGTGTCAATCAAAGGTGTTAAATTAACCTTTAGGTTGTCACGGCTTTGACGACGACGGAAATTCATAATTCATTATTATAGTACAATATATAGTAGTAGGGTGTGCAAGTATTTTTTTGCCCACCATAATACCTGATGAGTATTATTATTCACGAGCACCATGCAAAATATCTATCATTTTTAAAGCCTCCAGTTCCATGGACAAAACCAATTCATCCACAACACCTCGAAAATAACGATAAAATACAAAGGCAGGAATAGCCACAAATAAACCCGCAGCCGTTGTTACCAATGCCTCAGAAAGACCACTTGATAAAACCATAGGATTGCCTAATCCTACTTCACCAATGGCGGAAAACATTCTAATCATTCCCGTTACTGTACCTAATAATCCCAATAAGGGTGCTATTTCAGCGATAGTACCCAAAGTATTCAAATATCGCTCAAGCTCATGTATCACTTGGTTACTGGCTTCTTCAATACTTACCTTCATCATTTCACGATCATGGTATCTATTAACTAAGCCCGCCGCTAATATTTTGCCCAGGGGAGAATTAATACGCAAAGCATTCAGGTGTTGTTTGTCTATTTTATCTTCTTTAATCCATTTCCACACTTGCGCCACTAAACCTTTTGGCACCACATATTTTTTTTGCAAACTCCAAAAACGTTCACCAATAATAGCCATAGCAACTATAGAACATAGAATAATTGGCCAAATCATCCAGCCACCGGCACTAATAATTTCTAACATTTTTTAATTATACTTCGTTATGTTAAAAATACCCTTTTTTGAAAATTTTAAAAAAGGGTATTTCTAATTTTAAAAAAGGGTATTTCTTTCAAACCATTTGGACTTCTATTGATGCCAATAGCGGCGCATCTGTTCACGCGCCAAAATAGGTGTCGAAATCCCGTCATCTGATAATCGAATTGAAATAGCCCCGGTTTCGGCAGTATTCCATACTTCAATTTGACGATCTTGATAACGCTGCACAATAGATTTTTTAGGATGTCCAAAGCGACTACGATAACCGGCAGAAAATAGAGCCATTCTGGGTTGCACCGTGTCAATGAAAGTTTTAGTTGACGAAGTGCCACTACCATGATGAGGCACAATAAGAATATCTGCTTTTAAATCAAGGGGATAGCGTCCAACTAAACGATATTCTACCCTGGCTTCAATATCTCCCGTCAATAATAGGGTACCTCCGGCAGTGGTGACTTTTAATACACAACTCAGGTTATTATCTTTGGCTTTATAGTTGAGGGGAGGATGTAAAATCTGAAAATCAACCCCATCCCAGCGCCAATGTTGCCCCGTTTGACATAAGCGCAGGTTTTCTAATTTTCCGTTTTCTTCCTTAAATTTTGCAGGCGCACTGGCTAGTAATTCTTCTACGGTGAAATTTTTTAACACGCTTTCTGCACCACCACTATGATCATTATCATCGTGACTGATCAAAAGCTTATCAATGTGTTGTATTCCTTTATTACGCAAAAAAGGCAAGATGACCGATCTACCCTTAGATTTTGTACCCGTATCATAGATCAATACATAATTTTCTGTACGTACCACTGCGGCTAAACCTTGCCCTACATCTAATAAGGTAAACCAAACTTCACCTGATTCAGAATGGGGCGCTGGTATAAAGAAAATAGGTAAAAGCCATAAAATACCTATCCACCGTGCGGGAAAACCGCGTGGCAATAGTAAAATAGCAACGCCTATTATTGCTACGATGACAGTCCATAATGGTGGACTATGTTGTTGCCATACGGTCCAATCAAAATGAGCTAACCAGTCCATAGATATCCAAAGTGCATCAATAATGTACGCTGCTAGGTGCAGTAGTACACTGCCGATTGTCGGCAAAATTAAAATCAGTGCGCTACCCAGTAAAGTCAATGGTACAACGACAAAACTGACCCAAGGGATGGCAATTGAATTAGCAAACAGCGATACTTGTGATACGTAGCCAAATACCACTAATGTGATGGGGAAGAAACCCAATGTGACTGCCCATTGTATTTTCCATACACCTAGCCCCCACTTGCCTAAAGCTGAAATGCTTGGTTCACGCCTATTGCTTAAAGCATACGCAATCACTGCGACTGCCCCAAAAGATAGCCAAAATCCCGCTGACATAACTGATAATGGGTCCCATAATAATACGAATAATAGAGCAAGGGCTATAATATGTGAATTAGCGGTTTTTCTAGCAAATACTATTCCAAAAAGAGCTATAGCCACCATAATTAAAGCCCTTTGTGTTGGAATAGAAAATCCAGCTAATAGTGCATATAAAAATGCCGCGAAGAAACTCGAAAAAGCAGCAAAATAGGGTGCTGGCAACCATAAATTCGCTTTACCAATATAACCCCACAATCGACGAGCTATCCAAAAAGTTAGCCAAGCAATAAAACCAATATGTAAACCTGAAATCACTATCAGATGCACGGTGCCAGTTTGTTGCAAAACTTCTTTTTGCTTTCGGGTAATCCATTGCTTGTCGCCAACTGCCAAACCAATAATGATGCCCGTACTTGGCATTTCACCCAAATCTTTTCGTATGGCTTGTGCTAAACGGTAACGTAGATTATCTATATTAAAGGGTGAAGGTTCATTTAATAGACGCTGTTCACTTTTAGTACGCACTGAACCTGTAGCCCGTATGCGATGTTGAAACAACCAAGCTTCAGAATCAAAAGTCCCTGGATTGAGCATACCATGCACCTGTTTTAATCGCACTGTTAATTGCCACTTTTGTCCGGGGCGTAGTTCCAGTGGCGGATCGCCGAACCAATTTAAGCGTATATTGCCAGGGTTAGCCCAGGCTTGGGAGGGTATGGGAGCAAAATCAAATTGCCAGTAAAATGAATTGTGTCGATATTGCCGTCGCGAGGGTAAATGAATGATAGTGCCGGTTATTTTTATCTCTTGCCCTTCAAGATGATTGGGTAATTTTTGTGCTAATATGAAGTTGGCATGTAAGGAAGCCCAAAGAAATCCTAATATCAATAAAAATAGCCAATAATAACGTGCTAATATAAAAAAAGCTGAAAAGGTTAAGATGATAAATAGTAAAATTATCCAGGCATTATTTAGTATAGATGGAAGTGTTTGGCAAAAGACGATACCCAAAAGAAAGGCGATTGTACCTAAACGCATTTTATATTGAAAAACAACTTCTTTACGAAAAAAACGGATTTTTAACGGGTTTCAACCGGTGTGCCAGAAATCAGATTTTTTCCAAAAATCGGATTTCTTGTAATGTTCAAATTTCCCAATCCCAATTATGAAAAATTTTTTTAAGCGTTCGTTACCACATGTCTCTCATGTTAAATCTCACCCCAGACTTCAATTTTTTGGAGAGCTTCTTCATGATCCCAATTTGTGGCATTTAAATAGGCGATCATTAACTGGGGGGACGGCAGTTGGTTTGTTCATAGCTTTTATACCCTTTCCTATGCAAATGTTATTGGCGGCGGCATTGGCGATTGCGTTTCGCGTCAATTTACCTTTATCAGTAAGTTTGGTATGGGTGACCAATCCGGTTACGATACCGCCCGCCTTTTATTTTGCTTATAAGTTAGGTAGCATTCTATTAGGATTGTCTATTCAACCGGTTGAATTTACTTTGTCTTCTGAATGGTTATTCAATTCGTTGGGAAATATATGGCAACCGTTGTTACTTGGGTGTTTTGTATTGGCTAGTTTTAGTGCTTTGAGTGGCTATTTGTTGATTAATATTTTATGGCGTTTACAAGTGAGTCGTTTATGGCAGGATCGGCGCAAAAAACGAATTAAAAAATTTGGCAAAAAACGGAAATTTGGCAAGTTAGAAAACTTGCCATTGTAGAATTGTGAATTGTTTCACTGCGTAATTGTGAATTGTGGATTGTGAAACGCAGTACCCGTTAGGTTTATTGAGAAGCCCATTATTTTTTGTTATTTTAGGAAGTGTTCTGTTGTTAGCTCCATTCACAATTCACAATTCACAATTTTTAGTAATTATAATTCCCGGGTTCTTCAGGATCTTCGGCTTGAACTTTCTCCTGTTGAATCCGATGATAAATTTCTTCACGATGAACCGCAATTTCCCTAGGTGCATTGACTCCAATTCGTACTTGATTACCTTTGACACCTAACACCGTGACGACGATTTCGTCTCCTATCATCAGTGATTCACCAACACGCCTTGTCAAAATCAACATAGATGTTCTCCTTTTTTCCTTTCTAGTTTCAAGCTCAAAAACTGTATTTTCTGTGATATCAGGTACATCTTGAGATATCGGTTTTTTTTAAATAGCTGCTTTATCCAAGTTAAAAGCCGCATGTAATGCTCTGACTCCTAATTCAAGGTATTTTTCGTGGACTACCACGGAAATTTTAATTTCCGAAGTCGAAATCATTTGGATGTTAATGCCTTCATCCGCCAACGCCTTAAACATCGTACTAGCAATGCCTGCATGTGAACGCATTCCAACACCGACTAATGAAATTTTAACAATGCTCACATCCCCTTGCACTTCACGAACACCTAATTCTTTGGCAATGTCGTGCAAAATATCTAGGGCTTTTTTGTAGTCATTATGATGCACCGTAAAGGTGAAATCCGTTGTTCCATCAGCCCCGATGTTTTGGATGATCATATCTACTTCAATATTAGCATCCGCAATTTGACCTAAAATATGATAAGCAATCCCAGGTTTATCTGGTACCCCCAATAGGGTTAATTTGGCTTCATCACGATTAAAGGCAATACCTGAAATAAGGGCTTTTTCCATGGTTTCATCCTCTGGCGCAATCAAAGTGCCTGGGCCCTCTTTAAAAGAGGATAGCACACGTATTGGTACATTGTATTTACTGGCAAATTCTACCGCTCGAATTTGCAAGACTTTTGATCCCAAACTTGCCATTTCCAACATTTCTTCAAAGCAAATTTTTTCAAGACGACGAGCTTGGGATACAACACGAGGATCGGTAGTATATACGCCATCCACATCCGTATAAATTTGACATTCATCAGCTTTAAGGGCAGCCGCTAATGCAACGGCGGTGGTATCTGAACCGCCTCGACCTAAAGTCGTAATATTACCTTCCGTATCAATACCTTGAAAACCTGCCACGACAACTACAATGCCTTGTACCAAATCAGCATAGATACGTTGGTCATCAATTTCAAGGATACGTGCTTTAGTATGGGCACTATCTGTCAGTATATGTACCTGAGCACCGGTATAAGAACGGGCGGGACATTTACGCGCTGAAAGTGCCATACTTAATAAGCTAATCGTGACTTGTTCACCGGTCGCTAAAAGAACATCAAATTCACGAGCTTTAGGCGATTCAGCGACACTTTTAGCAAGTGCTACTAGGCGATTAGTTTCTCCACTCATGGCAGAAACGACTACAACGACATTATGTCCTTGGGCACGAGTCGCCATCACTTTTTCAGCAACAGCGATAATACGCTCAGTAGAACCAAGTGAGGTGCCACCGTATTTTTGCACAATCAATGCCATGTCAGTTATCAGTTATCAGTTATCAGTTACTTCATCTTATGTTACCATAAACATTGCATCACCATAACTAAAAAAGCGATATTTTTGTGCAATGGCATGTTGATAAGCGGCTAAAACTTGAGATTTTCCAGCAAATGCACACACCAGCATTAGTAAGGTGGATTCGGGTAAATGAAAATTGGTTAATAGGCCATCGACACTTATAAAACGATAGCCAGGTGTGATGAATAAACGAGTTTCACCGTCATAAGGTTTAATAACACCTTCAGTAGAAGCCGTTTCTAAAGCGCGTACACTGGTCGTACCAACTGCAATGACACGCCCACCCCGATCGCGTGTCGCTTTAACCTGTTCACAAACCTGGGAGGTAACGTGTAAACGTTCAGCATGCATGGTATGTTGTCGAATGTCATCTACACGTATAGGTGCAAATGTCCCAGCACCCACATGTAGGGTGATAAATGCTATTTCTACACCAAGGGTTTTAATTTTTTCAAGCATGTCCCCATCAAAGTGAAGTCCAGCCGTGGGTGCCGCGACTGCCCCAGGCTGTTGAGCATATACTGTTTGATAACGGGCACTATCCATTTTTGTATCTGTTCGCTTGATATAAGGGGGCAAAGGGATATGTCCAATGCTTTCCAAGATGTCATATACTGAACGTGGATCATTAAACTGTATTTCAAAAAAATTATCCCGACGTTGTAAAACAGTTGCATTAATATTTTTTTCAAGGTATAATTGTGTTTTCGGTTTTGGTGATTGACTAGCACGTAATTGTGCTAATACCCTTTTTTCATCAAGCACCCGTTCAATAAATATTTCGATTTTGCCCCCGCTTGCTTTATGCCCAAATAGTCGAGCAGGGATAACACGGGTGTTATTAAATACTAATAAATCACCCGGATTTAACAAATTTGGAAAATTAATAAAAAAATAATCTTGAAATTGAGTAGAAGCGTTCATATATAGTAAACGACTACTTGTTCGCGATTCCAAGGGATGTTGGGCAATTAAATGCTGTGGTAAATCAAAGGAATAATCAGAACGTGGCATAAATAGCAATGTCATAAGTAGGTAAAGTTAAGTGCAACCATAAAAGATTGCTCTTAAGTAAAAAAAATATTTTTTATTTATAATTGAAGAATTAGTATTTTTCAAGTTATTCTGCTAACTGATAACTGTTAACTGTTAACTGATAGCCGGGGTGGCGGAACTGGTAGACGCGCTAGACTCAAAATCTAGTGGTGGTGACACCGTGTCGGTTCGATTCCGACCCTCGGTACCATTTTTTAAATTTTCATAATTTTTTCTCCTCCCCTTCCCTTTTGGTGGCATTTCGATGCACTGTTTTTTCAGTGCATCATTTTTTTCCTTCCTAAAAATTTTAAAACACTTGGTATAATAATTGCCTACTCAATATTCACCTTTAAGATAAATAATAATTTCCATTTTAACAAACTCGTACTAACGGGTGTCTTAGTTATGTTTATTGAATATATTTTTACCCAGGATGATGGAAAAGTTTTACAGTACAAAATAGATTTTGATAGAACACGTAAACATACTTTAGATGAAAAGCACTATCCTAATTGGGCTCAATTAGATTTTCACCAATGTACAAATTGCCCTTTAAAAATTGAGGAATATTCACATTGCCCTGTTGCCATTGATGCCCATGAAATTGTGTTGGGATTTAAGGAAATTCTTTCCTGTAAAGAAGTCGATATTCATGTGATAACGCCGGAACGGGCATATTTTAAACGAACGGACGCTCAAACCGGTTTAAGAGCCTTGATTGGATTTGTGATGGCTAGTAGTGCATGTCCAGTTTTGTCCCACATGCGTGGTATGGCATATTATCATTTGCCATTCGCTTCTTTGGATGAAACTGTTTTTCGCATGACTTCTTCTTATTTATTGCAGCAATATTATGTTTATAAAAAGAGTGGGCAATTTGATTTAGAATTTGAAGGCTTAAAAAATCGTTTTAAAGAAATGCAAACTTTAAACTATCATTTTTTAGAACGCATTCGCGCCGCCTGTGATGCAGATTCCAATTTAAACGTCTTGGCGACTTTGTTTACAATCTCTTCAATGTTATCATTATCTTTGGAAAGACATTTAAATGAAATTGAATATTTATTTGAATAATATTTTTGCACTAGAATAGTCGAGCATACCCCAATATCATATAACGTTCCAAAAACCGCAATGTCATAAAAAACAATTCCTGTAATGGACGCTTAGACAGGCGTATATAAGGGCGAGTAATATAAGTCACCGATATACCAGCAATACTAGCTGCCAGGCACCCCGTCAATAGCCGATCATCTACTAACATGACCGCTTCTGGGGATTGCCCCGTTAGATTTATGATTTTTTGTAAACCATCCGGATAAGGTTTCTTTTTGACATCAGCAATACACTGCACTCCAGCATAATGCTGATTAAAATAACTTATTCGTTCCGGTAAAGGTTTATTTGATAAAATAAATAAATGGTTTGAACCAAACGTCTTAACAGCTTCGTGCAACCACGATTGTAACTCTGGGACGGGATGCCGTTCACCATGCGCTGCCAACACGCCATCAAAATCCAAAACTAAAACTGTAATTCCTTTAAGCTTCAGGCGGGAAGGTGAAATGTGAGATAATTGATGATTGGGAGAACTGGTGCGAACAATTTTTGCTAGAAGAAGGCGATAACGGTGCATCATCTGCAAAGTAAAAATAATACGTTTAAGTAACTTCATTATCAGTTAATTAACTCCATTTTTAAATTATCGCTTATAAAGGAGGGAATCAGAAATCCGATTTTTGAAAAAATCGGATTTCTTGCATACAATAGTATTTCCCAATCCCCAACAAAACTTAACCTTCAATGGCAGAAAACCATTTGCCAAAAAAACCCTCTTTAGCTTTCCAGCCATTTTCCACCATCATCTTTTTCATGCGCTTCTTCATTTCATCCGCATGTATCTTACCTTTGCTGTGCTTTTTGAAAATCGCCATGGCATCCTCAAATTCCTTTTTATCTACTTTGCCATCATTATTTGCAAAAGCTTCCAACATATCTTTAGTGCGCTCTTCAGCATCTCTTTCAAGCCCTAACCCCTTTTCCTGGGCGGTTTGCCGCATGATAGCCAGCCCTTCTTCCACACCTAATCCCTTCTTAACCCCTTCTTCAAGGATTTTCTTTTCTTCTTGACGATCAATATATTGATCATCAAATACTTGAAGCATAATGTGTTCAACAAATGCCTTTCTGGATTCTTCTGAAACTGCCATAATTGATAATACTCCAAAATCTGTTTTTAAAAACTACTCAATAGCAGAATACCACTTTGAGCCGAATAACCCTCCCTCCTTGGCTTTCCAACCATTGTCTTCCATCATTTTCTTTAACCGACGTTTCATATCCGGTTCAGATATCATACCTTTACTAGCCTTCTTGAATAACGCAACGGTTTGTTCAAACTCCTTTTTAGTCACCTTCCCATCATTAGTCGCTGCATTTTCAAGAAAATCTTTTGTTCTCTCCTCGGCATCTCTTTCGACAACCAAGCCTTTTTGTGAAGCTACCTCGCGAATAATGGTAAGACTCTCTTCCACACTGATGCCATTTTTAACCCCCACTTCAAGAATTCGCTTTTCTTCTTGACGATCAATGTATTGATCATCAAACGCTTGAAGCGTGATAAACTCAACAAATTGATTTTTAATCTGTTCTAAAACAGCCATAGATTATAACTCCTTATATTTGTACAGGTTAAAAAAACTGAACAACTGAAACCTGATTCAGTTCCATTCAAGAAATCGCCGTAAACCACTTTGAACCAAAAAAACCACCTTCTTTAACTTTCCATCCGTGACTTAATATAATTTGCTTGAGCCGCTTTTTCAACTCAGGCTCTGGAACTCGTCCCTTGCAAGAAGTTCTAAAAAGAGTTAAAGCATGTCCAAATTCCTTTTGATCAATCACACCATCATTTAAAGCGAATTGTTCAAGAACATTTGTCGCACGATCTTCTACATCTCTTTCAATCACCAGATTTTTTTCTGAAGCCACTTGTCGTATGATAGATATACCTTCAGCGACACTGATTCCTTTTTTTATGCCTTCCTCAAGGATACTTTTTTCTTCTTGACGATCAATATATTGATCATCAAATACTTGAAGCATAATGTGCTCAACGAATTGCTTTTTTACCGATTCTGAAATAACCATTATAGACATACCTCAATAAAATTAGTCACGTTTGTTTGTATTATACTTCAACCTAACAAAAAAAGGGTAGTTTATTTGAAAATAGAAAGCACTAAAATTGTATTGAAAATTCATATTAACCAATATATTAATTTCATTAGCTAATTAATTATGAATTATATTAGCCATAAAAACAAAATGAAATATTATTCTAATAAATAAATCATATTATACACAATAATATACTCAAATTTCAATTTTTCAAATATAAAATAAAATCACTTAGAAAACAAAGTCACTAAGTCTTTGATTATACAGTGAAAATAAGCTAAAAATCCTCAAGTTATCATTAGGTTATCGCAATGGGTAAAAATTTTTAATTTAAGTCGCGTTTCAGGGCAAAAAATGCTTGTAAAATCAAGTATTTTATGAGATAATAATACCACAATATCCTATAAAAGAAGCGAGTTAATATAGATGGAAGATAACAAAAAACAAGCCTTGATGACTACACTCAAACAAATTGAAAAACAATTTGGCAAAGGTGCCGTTATGCGATTAGGTGATATGGGTGCTGCCCTTGATGTTGAAACGGTTTCAACAGGCTCTTTAGGTTTAGATATAATCCTGGGTGTGGGTGGATTACCAATGGGACGTGTTGTAGAAGTATTTGGACCAGAAGCTTCCGGTAAAACGACCCTCACGTTACAAGTAGCAGCTGAAATGCAGAAAAAAGGGGGGTTAGTTGCATTCGTAGATGCTGAACATGCCCTGGATAGTCGCTATGCTGAAAAAATTGGTGTCGATATCGGTGAGTTGTACCTGGCACAACCCAATGATGGTGAAGAAGCTTTGGAAATTACCGATACTTTAGTACGGTCCGGCACCTTTGATCTTATTGTGATTGACTCCGTTGCGGCTTTGACACCGAAAGCTGAGATTCAAGGTGATATGGGCGATTCACACATGGGATTACAAGCCCGTTTAATGTCACAAGCATTGCGTAAACTCACGGCTAACATCAATCGCACCAATACCTTAGTCATTTTCATCAACCAGATCCGTATGAAAATTGGTGTGATGTATGGTTCACCGGAAACGACAACCGGGGGTAATGCGCTAAAATTTTATTCCACAATACGTATGGAGATACGCCGCATTGGGGCACTGAAACGGGGTGATGAAGTCATTGGTAATGAAACCCGGGTTAAAGTCGTTAAAAACAAAGTGGCACCGCCATTTAAAGAAGTCATATTTGACATCATCTATGGCGAGGGTATTTCCCGGGAGAGTGAACTGATTGAATTAGGCGTTAAGTACGAGATTATTGATAAAGCAGGTGCATGGTATAGCTACAAGAGCGATAAAATTGGTCAGGGCAAAGAAAATGTCCGCACCTATTTGAAAGAACATCCAGAAATGGTTAAAACCATTGAACAGCAAATACGTGATAAATTGCTGCATAAAGCATCTGAAACACCTTCCGCCCCGGAAAAAACAACCTCTCCTAAGAAGACTAGCACTAGGAAATCTAGTTAAATACCTGAGCAGGTAAATAACTTCCCAAAAACCTGTCAGGTTTTGAATACCTGACAGGTTTATAGTATACTAGCTCGAATATAACTGATATGATCAACCCTTCTTCACTCACGCAAGCACGTTCTAGTGCCATAAACTATCTATCAAAACGTGAACATTCCGAATTAGAATTGCGCCATAAATTAACCCATAAAGGTTTTGAAGCCAGTATTATTGCTCAGGTATTAAGCCAACTACAAATCGATAACTTATTAAGCAATGAGCGTTTTGTTGAAGCTTATGTTCATAGTCGAATTAAAAGGGGTTTTGGACCATTGCGTATTCAACAAGAATTACGGGAACGTGGTATTACCGGCGAATTACAAACAGAGCATTTAAATATTCATGATCCTGTTTGGATAACTTATGCCCGTAAAGCACGGGAAAAACGTTTTGATCAAAATTGGCAGGGAGAGCGCGAATTTGGCAAACAAGTCCGTTTTTTACAATATCGGGGATTTACCCCTTCTCAGATTAAGGCTGCGTTAGCGTCTTAGAAATCCGATTTTTTCAAAAATCGGATTTCTTTTATTATTTTCACACTTCTTCTTGATAACATCAAATATAAATTCTCAAATATGAAAATCAATTCCAACATTTTTTTAGCCACTATCATAACGGTTGCAACGACAGGTTGTGTTTCAACTAGCCAAAAGGCGAGTCCACCGGCAGCAACACCAACTACCGTAAATTACCCTGAAACGGTGTCTTCTACCTATCCACCAACTGCCCAACCCCAACCTGGTAACGCTCAAATAGATTCATCTATTCATCCGTCAGCCTACCAACCGGCAACTGCTAATGATGAAACGCCTGTTGAACAGGATTCACCATCAATACGCCCCCCCATGTCAGGTTACTTTGAAACCTTGCCTTCCCAAGCACTGTCGGATCCAAAACAGGTTGTGCAGGCATATTATCAAGCCATTTCTGAAAGGAACTGTGCTAAAGCCGCTCAACTAAGACCGGGCTATACTGAAGAGCGCTGTTATAAGATAGACAGCATGAATCTCAAAAGTGCAATTTTGGTATGGGAAAAGCCTCAGATATCGGTTGTTTATGTGGATATTCTTTATAAAACAGGGGATAAAGAAAATTCCTTTTTTGGCTATCTCAAGGTTATTGAACGGGGAGGGCTATGGTTAATTGTGAACGATTCTTATCGCTCAGGGCGCAAAATGGATTTAGATGAATATTTGCGGGCGCAAAAACTTTCTTAATTGATATACTCAACGCGGGAACAAACTTAACTTTTTTCAATGAGGCAACCGTTGCACAGACTTTAGGGACCCTAGATAAAAGGTAAATGTCGGGTTACGTTGCCGCGCAAAAAAATATAACCCGATCTACCTGACTATCAAAGATATATACAGCTACAGTTAGTCGGTCCGTTGACGCGACGTATGTCGATTGCTTTAGCTGGGCTGAGTTGGGCCAATCTGTTCTGAGAGTTCTTCACACGCTAAAAGTTAACGAGATCGATAAGTAATACGACCCTTTGTCAAGTCGTAAGGTGTCAATTGCACGGTGACTTTATCACCGGTTAAAATGCGGATGTAATGTTTACGCATCCGCCCGGAAATATGAGCGGTCACACTGTGACCGTTTTCCAATTTGACTCGAAACATTGTATTAGGTAGCGTCTCGGAGATGATACCTTCCATTTCAATACTTTCTTCTTTAGCCATTTTGTCAGTTATCAGTTATTAGTTATTAATTATCAGTTATCAGTTAAATTTTTCAAAAAACTGGGTTTCTTGCATCACTCAAAAATTTCATTTATAAGCGTGCTCAGTATAACTGTTATAAATGAGCATTATACATCTTATTTTCTTTAATCTATCGTTTCTACGAAAAATAATTTTACCGGGTAAATATACCGGTTCGCCCATAAATCAACTATTTATTCATTTCAAAAATGAACAATACGACTTCAAAACCTTTATGCGTCGATTTAGACGGTACCTTAATTGCCACAGATACCCTATGGGAAAGTGTCTTATTATTGTTAAGACATAATTTATTACTGATTTTTTTTCTACCTTTATGGCTCATACGGGGTAGAGCTTATTTAAAACATAAAATCGCTCAACAGGTTACACTAGATGTAGAAACTCTTCCTTACCATGAAAGTGTTTTGACTTTCTTGCAGCATGAAAAAAAACAAGGGCGTATTTTGGTATTAGCAACAGCCGCTCATCAAAGCATTGCCCAGGCAGTTGCTGATCATTTAAAATTATTTGATCAGGTTATCGCCAGCGATGCACAGCTTAATATGAAAGGGGCAACTAAACGCGATGCCCTGAAAAAACGTTTTACGACTTATGATTATATTGGTGATTCCAGTGCGGACTTACCTATTTTACAAGCAGCCCATGAAGGATTTTTAGTTGCCCCTAGTCCTACCTTACTCAAACAGTTCCACTGTCCACCCGATAAGATATTTTCTACCCCGAAAAGCACCTTATGGGATTGGTTAAAAGCACTGCGCCCCCATCAGTGGGTTAAAAATATACTGATTTTTTTGCCCTTAGTATTATCTCACCAATTATTTGATCTAACTAAATTGGGAACTGCCCTATTAGCTTTTATTGCTTTCAGTCTCACTGCATCAGCCGGCTATATCTTAAATGATTTATTAGATTTAGCGGCGGATCGCGCCCACCACTCAAAAAAATTTCGTCCTTTTGCATCTGGACGTGTGCCAATACAATATGGTTTACCATTATTTTTGGGGTTAATCCTGTTAAGTTTTTCCATTTCATTATTGTGGTTACCTCTTAATTTTACAGGCATGTTGAGTTTATATTTATTAATCACCATGACTTATTCATTTTACCTCAAGCAAAAACTTATTATAGATGTCCTTGTCTTGGCGGGTTTATATACCCATCGTATCTTGGCAGGTGGTATCGCCGTCTTGGTTCCTATTTCTTCATGGTTACTGGTTTTTTCCATGTTTATGTTTATGAGTTTAGCCTTCCTCAAACGTTATATAGAATTATTACATTTGACAAAGCAAAAAGTCATTAAACGCCGTAGCTATGAAATGGGTGATATAGAAATGATAGCCAGTATGGGACCCACAAATGGTTATCTTGCGGTATTAGTATTTGCACTATATATCAACAGTGAAACCGTTAGCGTACTGTATAGCTCACCCTATATTCTCTCGCTAATTTGCCCCGTTTTATTATATTGGATAAGTCGGATTTGGTTTTTAGCTCATCGTCATCAAATGTTAGACGATCCCGTCCAATTTGCCCTCACTGATAAAGTCAGTTGGCTAAGTGTCGCTTGTATTATTTTTCTTATGTTGCTAGCTAATTTTGTTTGAGGAAATGTGACTACTCAGGGCTTGCGTATGGGTTTGCCCCTGACTGGTATTATTTTTTAGGAATAGCCTAAATTCATCACTTGATCTAAATCAATGAAGACATTTTTTATTTTTAAGACAATGGTTTAAATTAAATTTTAGCGTACTTAAAAGTGAGACAATGATTATGCAATCTAAGGCTGTTCAAGAATCTGCCAACGTGCCAGGTCAATCTTTGGCAATTATCGCTGAATCTCTCTATCTGATTAATCTCTTAGTACTTCCTGGTTTTGCTTTTTTAGTATTGATGTGGCTTTACCTTAAATACGAAAATTATTCAGAATTGGCAGGCTGTCATTTAAGGCAAGCCTTTTCAGCGAGTATATGGGCGGGTTTACTACTGCTCTTAGTCAATGGAATTATTATTATGGCTGGGGGATATAACTCGCCCTACATTTGGGTTATTGTGATATTGTATTTTACTATTTGCCATTCTACTTTAGTCATTTTAGGGATCATTGCTTTAGTTAAAGCGATGGCAGGTCAAATGTTCCATTATCCAATTATTGGTCCATCACATTGAACCCATTTTAGAAAAAGATATGAATATTGAACTCATCATTGCTCTTTTTTCAGCTTTTGCCGCTTTAATTGCCTCTGGTTTCACGATTTTGGACTGAAATTATTCGGCAGGATATCCAATTTTTAGATCTAGGTGAACTGGAAACGACTCAAAAACTTTCAACCCTTCAAGATCAAATATGTAATCTTTTTTTAGATTCCAGATTAGGTGAAGTGCTAAATTGGTTTGAACCCTTACGGAAGCATATTGACTTGTTAGCAAAAGATTTCGATAAACATGCTGATAAGTTAAAACAACTTCAACATGCTCTAGTTGAACTGATTGATTTTTTAGACCCTGACTGTAGCCGATATCCAAAGGAAAGAAGGGCTAAAATTGGACTTTGAATAGTTAAGTTTGAGACTTGGCAAAAGCTAGAAATCCGATTTTTTCAAAAAATCGGATTTCTTTTAGACCAAAACCACACAAGATTTAACATTTAAAACGCCCGTGTAACCCGTACAATTTCATCAGGTGTCGTTTTGCCATCATAAAATTTTTGCAGCGCATCTATTCGTAGCGTCCGTGTCCCTTCGGAAACCGCTTTTTGGCGAATTTGATTAGCATCTCCACCACTCCCTATCACATGGCGAATTTTATCGGAAACTTGGAGTAATTCATATAAACCAATACGTCCCCGATAACCCGTCTTCGCACACCGTTCACAACCCTTTCCACGTATTATTTTAGGATGCTTTTCTAAGCTAATACCTAATAAGTCTGCTTCCTCTTCAGTGAGTGACACTTCTTCAGCACAATTCTTGCAAATTTTGCGGACTAAACGTTGTGCCATAATGGCTATTACACTGGAACTGATTAGATAAGAATCAATTCCCATATCTTGCAAACGAGTAATCGCGCCGGCTGCATCGTTAGTATGTAAAGTAGAAAAAACGAGGTGTCCGGTTAAAGCCGATTCAATTGCAATTTCAGCCGTTTCGCGGTCACGAATCTCCCCAATCATAATGATATCCGGATCCTGTCGCACAATAGAACGCAATCCAGCCGAAAAATTTAAGCCGATTTTCGCATTGACATGAATTTGGGTGATACCTTCTAACTGATATTCCACCGGATCTTCAACTGTGATAGTTTTTTGTTGTCCCGTATTAATTTTTTCCAGCGTTGCATACAAACTGGTGGTTTTTCCACTCCCTGTCGGACCTGTGACTAGCACGATACCATGCGGCTGTTGGATAATTCGCGAATAGGGTTTCAGAACATCGGCTGGCATCCCGAGTTTTTCTAAATTCACATGAACATCGCCCCGATCTAAAATACGCAGTACAATAGATTCCCCATGTACACCAGGCAGCGTTGAAACACGCATATCCAGGGTACGTTCCCCCATTTGATATTGAATGCGCCCATCTTGGGGCAAACGTTTTTCACCAATATCCAAACGAGCCATCAATTTAACACGAGAAGACACCGCTGCAATCGCTGAAGCCGGTAAATTGTCAATATTGACCATCACGCCATCAACCCGACAACGTACCCTTAAATATTTTTCTTCCGGTTCAAAGTGAATATCACTCGCATTTGAGTCCAAGGCTCGTTCCATTAGATGATTCACCATACGAATAATAGGGGCATCAGACGCTATATCTTTGAGATATTCATTATCTAATTGATCAACTCCACCTGCTTCATCTGCCCCATCTAATTCTGGTGATAATTTAGCCCGCCAATGTTTTATTAACCGCGCAACCTCATCTTCCTTTCCTAATTCAAAGCGAATATTTGGACCTAACATAAAGCGGATTTTAGCCCGATCTTCAATATCGGGTAAAGTTGAAAACTTTAAGCAACTTTCCTTTGGAAAATTTTCAACCGGGGCAACGCCTTTTTTAGATAATAATTGAGTAAATAACAGTAAGGTTAGATTGTTCATAATTTATGTAAGTAGTAACTACTCAGGGCAACCACAAGGGTGTGCAGCCTACATAAGAATATTTTCACTCATTCTTTATAAGTTTTCTGGTTCGATAGGCACCAAACCAAAGCCGGTTATTTTTATCGTGCCCGTTAATTTTTTTCGAGAACTACGCACTTCTAAACTAACTATTTCGAGTTTCACTGGATTATTTTTGACAGCCTTTAAAAATTCCATTAGTGTTTTTGAGCTGGCTTCAAATTGCAGAGATTGAATGACTAATACCCATTTATCCGTATTAAATGAGGTATCAGGCGAGCCAACGGATTTGAGTGTGATACCCACTTTTTCAGCCAATTCGTTTACGAGACGTTGCAAATTTGCACCCTCTAACTCACGGGAATTGCCCTGTAATAAGCCTACTTCAATTTTTTCATGTTCTTGTTTAGCGCGTTGATTTTCAGCTTTCCAATATTCGGCACGTCTTGCCAGTTTTTCACGTTTTGAAATATTATTCTGCAATCTTTCAATAGATTGGCGATAATTATCATAAACTTTATAAATTATCGGTATGAAATGAAACGGTAATATATAGCCGATAAATATTGCCAGCGCAATGTATGAAAGTCGTTTTTCGCTTTTTGTCATTTTTTATATTCAGTTATCAATTGTTCGGGGTTATGAATTTTCAACCCAGAAGGGGTTAAATGTGAATAGCCACCGATTTCACCGATGCAACCACACGCGCATTAATGATAACAATTTGTCAGTGTCTACCGGTTTAGCCAAATAATCATTAGCGCCGGCTTTAATACATTTAGTTTTGTCGCCTTTCATGGCTTTAGCAGTCAGGGCGATAATTGGAAAATGCCGATAGCGTGGTTGTTCACGAATTTTTCTGATGGCTTCATAGCCATCCATTTCAGGCATCATAATATCCATTAAGACAATCGCAACATCATCATTTTGTTCCAACACGGCAAGTCCTTCTTTACCATCTGAGCCAGTGACAACTTCCATATCATGATCTTCTAATACCGTTGCTAATGCAAAAGTATTACGCACATCATCATCAACAATCAGAACCTTTTTTTGCCTGAGAATAGCGGTTTTATCATGTACCATTCGTAACATGTTGCGTTTTTCGGTTGGCAAGTTAGCTTCAACTTGATGCAAAAATAAGGTGGTTTCATCTAACAGACGTTCCGGTGATTTGACGGATTTTATCGGAAGTTCATCTGCACATCTGAATAATAATGCCTCCTCGTTTGGGGTTAAGTCACGATCTGCGTAAACTATAATGGGAATTTGGCAGATACCTTTTTCCTGTTGCATTTGTTCTAACAACTTGCCACCAGAGCCATTTTCTACATCCATGTCAAGAATGATACAATCATAAGTTGTCGTTTGTACTTGTTTGCAAACATTGCTTATTGTTGCTGCTAATTGGGTTTTGATATTTTCACCTGTTACCAATGCCAAAATTTTCTGTTGGTATAATTCAATATCGCTGATGATCAACAAATTTTTCAGGGTTGTTGTCAAAAACAGTTCAATCTTTTGGAAAGCTTCCCCAAGTTGTTCCATACTTACCGGTTTAAGTAAATAGCCAATCGCCCCCATTTTTTGAGCGTCCATATTTTGTTGTTCCGCCGCGGACATAAAATGCACTGGAATATGGCGGATAGCGGGATTGTCTTTCAATTTTTCCATCACTGTCCAACCATCTAATTGGGGTAAACCAACATCAAGGATAATGGCATGAGGCTTATATTCTTCTGCCAGTTGTAAACCGGTAATACCATCCCCGGCAATTAGACATTTAAAACCTTTGTTGTGGGCTAAATCGACTAGGAGACTGGAAAAATTTTGATCGTCTTCAATAATCAAAATGGATTTATCACCGGGTTGCAAATCCTTTCTGTCATCCGCAATTGGCTCCTTGGGAGAAATGAAATCTTGTGGTGCAGTTTGGGTTCTATCTTCTTGATTATCTTTAAAAACTGACGTTTTTGACAAAATGGAGTTATGACTTGGTTGGGATTTTGGCGAGTTCATAGGTAAATAAAGAGTGAAAGTGCTGCCTTTGCCTTCTTCACTTTCTAATGTCAATTCGCCACCAAGTAGTCGCGCCAATTGGCGGGAAATGGATAAACCAAGCCCGGTGCCACCGTAACGACGGCTAGTTGTACCATCCACTTGTTGAAAAGCTTCAAAGATAACTTGTTGTTTATCTTTAGGAATACCAATACCACTGTCAATGACACTGATGGCAATTGTTTTGCTTGCCTCAAGCACGTTATTTTCAGAAAAGAGAGGAACATTAGCAGGGCGCTTGACCATTACTTTAACTTCACCAGTATTGGTAAATTTAAAGGCATTGGATAACAAGTTATTGATAACCTGTTTGAGACGTTGTCCATCAGTAGATAATGTTGACGGTATATTGTCTGCAATCGTGACCTGGAATGCCAACGCCTTATCTTCAGCAACATGACGGAATTTTTGTTCAACCATTGTCAGCAAGTCACCCAACAATACGTCTTCCCATTGGACTTCAACTTTACCCGCTTCTACCTTAGATAAATCCAAAATGTCGTTGATAAGGGTTAACAAATCAGTGCCTGCACTATGCACGGTTTCAGCATATTTAACTTGCTCTTCAGTCAAATTGCCTTGTTTATTCCCTGCTAACAGTTGAGCTAAAATAAGCAAGCTATTCAAAGGAGTACGCAATTCATGCGACATATTAGCTAGAAATTCAGATTTGTATTTACTAGCCAATTCTAATTCTTCTGCTTTCAATATAATAGCCGCTTGGGCTTTTTCCATTTCTGCTTGAGCTTTTTCCATCTCAATCCGATTAACTTCTAAAGTCCGATTTTTCTTTTGGACTTCCGCTTTCTGTTGTTCTAAACCTTGAGTACGTTCTTCAAGGACTTCATTGGTTTGGCGCAATTCTTCTTGTTGGGTTTGCAGCTCTTCCGATTGGGATTGTAACTCTTCAGATTGGCTTTGTAACTCTTCATTGGTTTGCTGCATTTCCTTATGTTTTAATTGCAATTCTTCGGCTTGTTGCTGACTCTGTTTTAATAAAGCTTGCATTTGAGTGCGTGATTCAGCAGTGTTGACAGCGATACCGATACTTGCCATTACTTGCTTCAAAAATGCCACTTGAATTTCTGTCAATTCCTGAGAGGAACCTATTTCAATAACGCCTTTCACCTCCTTTTCATATAAAAAGGGTAAAATGATGACATGACTTGGAACAGCCGTTGCGAGTCCAGATTGAATTATAGCGGTATATTCCGCTGGGGAATGGTGACGGCGCAAAACTTTTTGCTCCAATGCAACTTGACCAATTAAGCCTTCGCCTATTGCGAATTTATTGGGAATATTGCTGTTTGCAATATAAGCATAACTAGCTATCATGTGTAAAGTGGAATTTGACTTTTGTAACAAATAAAATAAACCAACCGTTGCTTCTATATAAGTGGTTAAAAATGTAATGACCTTTTTTGCCAATTCATTGATATTCTGCTCTCCACTGGTTAATTTATTTAATTGAGCTTGCCCCGTTTTGAGCCAATCTTCCCGCGAATTTTTCACCGTCGTTTCACGCAAAGTATGAGTCATATTCACCAAAGCTTGACCTAGTTCATCTTGTGCAGATAGCGGTTTCACTTCCTGCTTCAAATCGCCGGCAGCGATGGCATTGGCTTGGATAATGGAAGTTTTCATGCCATCTCTTAAAATATGAACGGATATAACCAGTTCACCTATTTCATCATTGTGACGGTATTCAATATCGTCATCGACTACTTTTCCCAAAGCGAGTGTTTTCAAATGTTCATTCACCAATAATAATGGCGTTATTAAACGCTTAGTCGCACGAGTAATAAAAATCAAGGTAATAAATCCAATAACAAGCGCCGCAATGAGTCCTAACCATTTCAATCTGCTAATGGCGGCAAATGCCTCGGTTTTATCAATCTCAGCAATCAATGCCCAAGTAGTGTCTCCCACGGCGATAGGAGTATAGGCAGATAAAACGGGTTCACCACGGTAATCTTGAATAATTCTGCTACCTGTTTCCCCAGCTAACGCAGAGCGGCTGGCTTGCGTATCCACCGTCCCCTTGTTTGGATTAGCAAAAGATGCTATTATTGAACGATGAGTCGGATCAAGAATAGAATTGGAACGCATGAGTTTATCACTACCAACGAGGTAAGTTTCGCCAGTGCTACCCATACCTGAACCTTGTTGCATAATGGTATTGGTCGCTTTGTCAGAAAACTGTAAGGCGATTACCAGTTCAATATGAGCATCAGAAACTAACGGCTGGGCAATAAAAGCAGCCGGTTTATTGTCACTGGGAGCGTAGGTGGCAAAATCGCTTATGCCAAACTGTTTGGTTTGGAGTACCTTTTTAACTAATTGCCCTAATCCAGAATGAGCATATTGACCGGTTAGGATATTGGTGAGATAATCAGGCTCATGTCTAACGCTGTAAAAAATTTTGCCTTGAGGATGAATTAAAAATAGATCGTAATAACTATAATGGTGAATATAGTGAGTAAAAAAATCATCTTTTTTATCAAGCAATTTAGGTACCAACACTTCTTCTAACTTCATAGTCGTGATAATAGCCCAATCAAGATCAGGGATTTTTAAGGGGGCATAAGCCGTCATCTCTAAATCACCGGTACTTCCAGTCTTAATATCACCACCGGTTTGCCCCGCCAACGCTTTGTCGATATCTGCACCGCTTTTTTTAGTGCCTAATTGCGCCTCTTTGCCTTTAACAATACGATTGCTACGGTAAGAGTTCTGCCCATTTGATTTACCTACCAGGTAAGTTTCTCCCGTTTCTCCCATAGCTTCACGCTTCTGCACAATGGCATTAATAGCATTTGGCAATAAACTAAAAGCCCAAACCCCTACCAGTTCATTGTCATGGAATATAGGAGCTGTCAGAAAGGCAACATATTGGTTATCTGCTGGCGGATAGGGGGCAAAATCTTGGATGGCTACCCCTTTTAAGCCTTTTTGAAAGGCTTGATTCAAATGGGTATCTTTTAAAAACCCGTTTAAGACATTTTGTTTCAAATCACGCCGCTTTGCGACGGTATATACAATATGACCATCTGGAGCGATAAGCAGTAAATCATCATAACCATACGCTTTTTGGTACTGTTGCAATTCGTTGCCAAATTGAGTTTCAAAAGTATGCCAAACATTTTCATCAGAGCTATGATTTTTAACGTGATGATTACCTTCTTCAGTGTGAATAGCGACATCAATTTGTTTTATGACTTTAGCAATTACACTGTTTATCGCTAAAACGCGATTGTTGTTTAAGCGTTCCTGAAAATATTCTTCTAACTGGAAACGTTGGTGTTGTTGAACGGCTTGAAGTTTTTGAAAGGCATTTTGGCGGAGATTAGTCACCATATCCAACAATACGTGCATATCGCTTTTGCGTTCAGCAAAAAATCCATCAAGTTGCGCTTTTTTTACATCGCGGACACTTTCAAGCTGATAAAATGCTTGATTTAACAGGGCATCTCGACTTTCAAATAAGGCAAAACTGCCGATAAGCAATAATGGTATAAAACCAATTGCCATTGCTGTGAGTAATAACTTGCTTCTGAGTTTCATGTTTATGGGTTTCAAGTTGTTAGGAATGGCGACCAAATAACTTCCCGTTTTGGTTACCACCGGTTCCACCGGTGGCTATTCACATTCAACCCCCGATAGGGGTTGGGACATCATTTATTTCCGATGTTTGAAATTAACAATATACACGCAACCGTCACAAACATTTTTTAGGTAGTTTGGCGTTAAAGAAAATTGTTGCTCTTGCTCAGTAAATTTGATAAGTGCCTCAATTTTGCTGGTATCTTTAACCAGATTGACTTTGGTACCGCGTTTTTTCATCATGGTATGCCAGTTTTTTCGTGCATTTTTCAGTTCCTTAATGCTACTGGTGTCTTGTTGGGCTAACAGGGTGTGATAGTCATTTTCAAGTTGAGTATCTGGTTTGCTGGTAACAGCAAAGTAGATAGTTTCTTTTCCCCTGTTGTCATCCAGTTTAAATGACGCACTTTCAGCCGGCACAAAATATCGTTGTCCTTTTTTGACCGGATTGATATTGTTGTGATCAGCATTTTCAAAATCGGTGCTAGGAAATAGGCGAAGAACTTTGTCGGATGAATCCATTTTGAAAATGTAAACATAGCCATCACCACTCGGCTCAAATATGAGTTTGTAATGATCGCCCGACCGCAATTGGCTATTTCTTTTGAGCTGTTTGAAATCACCTTCACCATTTGTACGGTAAATATAGTTAATTTTGAAGTCAAGAGGGTTAAGCACCTTTGATTCATCTGTAACCAGCTTCGTTCCAGAGTCGCTGGTATTATCGGCTTGTAGCCAACTAATGGGGCAGTTCTCTTTGTCAAAATAGCATTTTTCAATCATTAAACCACTAATGGTTAAAAAAAATCCGACAGTAAGAGTAATTAATATCTCTCGCATAAATAATAAGTTCCTTGATTAGTTTAGTTTTGTCAAATTTCGTGTAGGAAGAAATCCGATTTTTTCAAAAAATCGGATTTATAATATAACATGAATGTTCGCTAAATAAACTTTAACTAGATGAGTACAACGGATTTAAGAATTCAACGAAAGCTTGCTCTTGCTTGCCCTGCATTTCTAGCTTATGGGCTTCTTTGCGCCATTCATCCA
Organism: Gammaproteobacteria bacterium; assembly: GCA_003645255.1. Taxonomy (GTDB): domain Bacteria; phylum Pseudomonadota; class Gammaproteobacteria; order Beggiatoales; family Beggiatoaceae; genus QNES01. The sequence continues at coordinate 167 of QNES01000001.1, read as the reverse complement.
AAGTCGATTCATTTTGAGGTAAATTATCTAAATCCCCCGTTACCGCTTGCAAATCCAAGAGATTAAATAAACGATGTTTAGGATTCGTTTCAACCCAATAAAGATTGCAGATGGCACGAGTGATAGCAACATATAGGGCATTGACATAAAACTTGAATATTTCCAAG